>NZ_JBBBVQ010000005.1:0-263323 GCF_037199735.1 Oryzifoliimicrobium ureilyticum
GTCTCCAACAAGTCCCAGCTCAAAAGCCAAAACCCGCACAATCAGCAATCCAGCCAATCAAGGAAACAAGATACAAAGGCAACAACCGCTTGCAGCGCCCGCCGCCCTCGTCAGTGAGCGGACTTATAGACCCACCCAAGCTAATCAGTCAACACCTACCCCAAAAGTTTTTTGACATTTTTTTTACAGGGAAAAGCAAACTGCCCAGGACCACAATAAGTCTGAAGGCAGAACGCGACGCCCAGTGTGAGGCAGAGAGAGACCCCAATGCCTTGGCCTTCATTGCGGATTTGATTTTCATTTCCTCGGCATAGTCAAGCGCTATGTCTAACGCTAGGGTTTAGCGACATGGAAAGAAGCGTTTGGAGCCTGCGTAATGCTTTTGTTGGACGAGACACAGACCCGAGACTTGTTGCCCTGGGAGGGTTTGATCGATGCTCTGGCCTTGATGTTTCAGCAGGGATGCGTCGCACCGCTGCGCGCGCATCATAGCATGGAACTGCCGAATGAAAGCGATGCCGTCCTCCTGATTATGCCGGCCTGGTCGCCCGGCAAATATTCAGGTGTTAAAATCCTTTCTGTCTTCCCCGACAATCATCGCCGGGCCTTGCCGGCAATCCACGGAACTTACTTTCTTTCCTCCGGTGAAACCGGCAAACCGCTTGCCATCATCGATGGCGGCGAATTGACGGCGCGGCGGACAGCAGCTGCCTCAGCGCTCGCGGCGCGCCATCTTGCCCGCGTGGATGCAAGACACCTTCTAGTCTGCGCGACGGGAAGGCTTGCTGCGAACCTTGTCCAGGCCCATGCGGCCGTGCGGCCGATCGAGCGCGTCACTATATGGGGGCGCAATCGACTGAAGGCCAAAGAGGTTGCCTCGGACATTGAAAAGCTCGGATATGAGGCCGGCTTTACCGAAGATCTGGAGGCGGCAGCCTCTGAAGCAGACATCATCTCCTGCGCGACTTTGGCCAAAACGCCGTTTCTTCGGGGCGAATGGCTGAAGCCGGGGGTTCATGTGGACCTTATTGGCGCCTTTGCGCCAGATATGCGCGAAAGTGACGATGAGGCCGTCCGACGGTCGCGCATTTTCGTCGATACCCGTGAGGGAGCTCTGCACGAAGCCGGTGACCTTATTCAGCCGCTCCAAAGCGGGGTCATACAAGCTGAAGCGATCCAGGGTGAATTGCGCGAACTTCAGGCAGGCTCGGTGCGCGGCCGCACAGCATCAGACGAAATCACCCTTTTCAAATCGGTTGGCGCCGCGCTGGAAGACCTTGCGGGCGCGATATTTGCTTATGAAAACGCCGTTCGCAGAGCCTGAAATGCCCGTGCTTCCACACTTACCGGTCTCTGACGTCTTGCCCCAGATTGCCGAAGCGCTCGGCGTTGAAGGTCGCGCTGTCGTGTCCGCGCCGCCCGGCGCGGGGAAAACAACGCTGGTCCCTCTCAGCCTTCTCGATTGCGCGTGGCGCGGCGATGGGCGGATCATCTTACTGGAGCCGCGGCGGCTGGCGGCGCGCACTGCGGCAAACCGGATGGCGGCCCTGCTAGGCGAAACAGTTGGCGGCACCGTCGGCTACCGAATGCGCCTCGACAACCGTGTTTCGAACCGCACGCGCATCGAGGTCGTGACCGAGGGCGTCTTCGCGCGCATGGTTCTCGATGATCCTGAGCTAAGTGGTATTTCGGTGGTGATCTTTGATGAATTTCACGAACGCTCGCTGGACGCCGATTTTGGTCTGGCACTGGCGCTTGATGTCCGCTCTGCACTTCGAGAGGATCTTCGGGTGCTTGTGATGTCTGCAACGCTTGATGTGGAGCAAGTTGCGGCTCTGCTGGGCAGACCACCTGTCATCGAAAGTATGGGGCGCAGCTTTCCGGTCGATATCCGCTACCGCGAAAGGCCTGCCGGTGAACGGATCGAGGATGCGATGGCGAAAGCAATCCTTGATGCTTTGCACGATGAAGAAGGTTCCATCCTCGCATTCTTACCGGGGCAGGCGGAGATTCGACGTACGGCGGAGCGGCTGGAAGGGCGCCTGCCAAGCCAGTCGGTCATTGCGCCTTTGTACGGCAACCTTGATCAGAAAGCCCAGGATACTGCCATCCAGCCGGCGCCCAACGGGTTTCGCAAGGTCGTCTTGGCAACCTCGATTGCAGAAACGTCGATCACGATCGATGGGGTCCGAGTGGTAATCGACAGCGGATTGCAACGTGTGCCGGTCTTTGAAGCGTCCACTGGAATTACACGTCTAGAGACGGTTCGCGTGTCGCGCGCTTCGGCCGACCAGCGCGCGGGGCGCGCTGGTCGAACCGCACCCGGCATTGCAATTCGCCTGTGGCACGCCGGACAAACGGCAGCACTTGCGGCATTCAGCACGCCGCAGATCCTTGCAAGCGATCTGTCTGGTCTCGCGCTTGATCTCGCCCATTGGGGCGTCAAGGACGTCGCCAGCCTTGCCTTTTCCGATGCCCCGCCTGAGACGACCCTGAAAGAAGCACGAGCACTTCTTGTGAAACTCGGCGCTCTCGATAGTGCAGGCGATCTCACCGAAAGAGGCAAGAAAATGCGCGAGCTCGCTTTGCTCCCGCGTCTTTCTGCGATGGTCGTTTCGGCGTCCGAAGAAGGTTATGCAAGGGATGCAGCACTTCTTGCGGTGCTTCTGACGGAGCAGGGCCTTGGCGGCGATTCGATCGATCTTGACGAGCGGCTTCGCAGGTTTCGTTCAGCCTCGGGCGAGCGCGCTGATGCCGCACGGGGGCTCGCCATGCGGATTGCCAAGAGCCTAGCCACACAAGACGTTCATAAGCCGACAACGGCAGGGCGTCTTCTCCTGCATGCCTTTCCCGATCGAGTCGCGGTCCAGCGTGGCGGACGGGGGCGCTTCGTCATGGCAAATGGTCGTGGCGCCGAGCTTGCCGAGACGGAGATGCTGGCAGAACGAGACATGCTGGTGATTGCGGATCTGACGGGGCGAGCGGCCCAGGCGCGAATTTTGGCCGCTGCAGAAATTTCCGGCGATGATTTGCAAACGGAACTGGCCGATCAGATCGTCGATGAAGACCGCGTCTTTTTGGACGAAGCCAGCGGCGATATTCGGGCGCGTCGGCTGCGGCGCTTCGGTGCCATCGTTCTTGAAGAAAGACCGCTTCCCAAACCATCAGGGGCCGCCGTGGTGAAGGCCATCGCGGAGGCTGTCCGGCAAAGAGGCCTCGAACAGCTTCCGTTTTCCAAAGAGGCGATGCAACTGCGAGCGCGTGTGAATTTCCTTCGTCGGACGGCCGGAGAACCCTGGCCGGATCTGAGCGACGAAGCCCTGCTCGATGCTTTGGACGATTGGTTCGCTCCATTTCAGAACGAGGCGCGAAGCCTTGCCGCAATCTCTGTCGGCGGGCTTACAAACGGGCTTCAGTCTCTTGTCCCCTATAATCTCCAGCGGGAGCTTGATCGTCTTGCACCGACGCATTTCGATGCCCCCAGCGGACAGCGCCACCCGATCAGCTATGAAAGCGAAGACCCGACGCTTACGATCAGGGTGCAAGAACTGTTTGGACTGAAGGAACACCCCCGGGTCGGTGCTGGCATACCTCTTCTCCTCGAATTGACATCGCCTGCCCACAGACCCATCCAGACGACGCGCGATCTTCCGGGATTTTGGGCCGGCTCCTGGAAAGACGTGAGGGCCGATATGCGAGGCCGTTATCCGAAACATCCTTGGCCCGAGCGGCCCGAGGATGCGCTTCCAACCCATCGCGCGAAGCCGCGCGGCACGTAACAACAGGAATAGCGGAACGGCCATGGCCGACAATGTGGAAAACAAGCCGCGCGAGGAGCGCAACAACAGCCGTCCGTTACGGCTTCAAACCCTGATTCGCCTGAGATGGCTCGCGGTTTGCGGGCAGTCCGTTACCGTCTTCATCGTGGCGGCCTGGCTCAACTTCCCTTTCCCCGTTTTCGGCTGCGGCATCCTCATCGGCTCACTGGCGCTCGTCAACGTCTATCTGGCCGTTCGTTATCCCGCTACCTATCGCCTCACTCCGGCATCGGCCGCCGTGTTGCTTGCCTTCGACCTTCTTCAACTCTCTGCGCTCTTATTTGTGACAGGCGGACTTTCCAATCCTTTTGCATATCTTGTTTGCGTGCCGGTCATCATCTCCTTTGCTTCACAGCCGGTTCGCTACAGTGCCGTGCTCATTGGGATCGCAATGATCTGCGTCACGGTCCTTGCGGTGTCTCCCTTTCCCCTGCCCTGGTATGAGGGCATCCAAGTGAGCGTCCACAGCGTCATGCAATTCGGCGTTTGGTGCTCCATCGCCTCAACGATGATCTTTGCTGCCTTTTATACGTATAGAGTGTCGATGGAGGCCAATCAGCTGGCGGACGCGCTTGCCGCGACCGAACTGGTGTTACAACGAGAAAAACATCTATCCCAACTGGACGGTTTGGCGGCTGCAGCAGCACATGAGCTCGGTACGCCGCTTGCCACCATCACCGTGGTTGCCAAGGAGATGGAGCGGGAATTGCAAAATGACGACCGCTTTCGCGAAGACGTGCAGTTGCTGCGCAGTCAAAGCGAGCGCTGCCGCGATATCCTGCGGCGTTTGACCAGTCTTTCGGCCGAAGGCGAGCGTCATATGAGCCGGTTGAATCTGTCGTCGATGATAGACGAGGTGCTGGCGCCGCATCGCGACTCTGGAAAGGAGCTTGAGCTTGTCGAGCGCAGTCCTCGCAAGGGCGAACCAATCATCGAGCGCAATGCCGGCATGATCTACGGGCTCGGCAACCTCGTAGAGAATGCTGTCGATTACGCGGAAAGAAAGGTGACGGTAACCGTCAGGCACGATGCTCAACATGTGATCATTACGATCGAAGACGACGGCCAAGGTTTCGCTCCCGATATCTTGACCCGCATTGGAGAGCCTTACGTGACGAAGCGGCAGAAGGAAGATATCGCAGGAGGCCTTGGCCTTGGCCTTTTCATCGCCAAGACTTTACTGGAGCGTTCCGGTGCGACACTTGATTTCAGCAACCGCGACCCCGAGGCGGCCGGCGCTTGCGTGCGTGTCGAATGGCCGCGCTTTCTGCTGGATAGCAATTCGACAAAGTGACTTCGACTGCTTAGATAGAACGAAAACAAAACAACAAAAGAAGCGAGGTTGGCGCCATGAACGCCCTGAGCGAAGACAAACTTCTCAATCATTCGGCAGAGGAAATCGGACCCGACGCAACCCTGCTAATCGTCGATGATGATGGCCCATTTCTGCGGCGCCTGGCGCGCGCGATGGAAAGCCGCGGTTTTGCGGTTGAAACGGCCGAATCTGTTGCCGAAGGTGTGACAAAGGCAGTCAACCACCCTCCGAAATTCGCGGTCGTGGACCTGCGTTTGGGGGATGGCAACGGACTTGATGTCATTGACGCCATTCGCCAACGACGCGACGATACACGGATGATTGTCCTCACCGGTTACGGCAACATCGCAACCGCCGTTACGGCCGTGAAGCTCGGCGCTGTCGATTATCTTGCAAAGCCTGCCGATGCCGACGAAATTTATGCCGCCTTGACACAGCGGCCAGGTGAAAAGGCGGAACTGCCTGAAAACCCGATGTCGGCAGATCGCGTGCGCTGGGAGCATATTCAGCGTGTTTACGAGATGTGCGAACGCAATGTTTCCGAGACGGCAAGGCGCTTGAACATGCACCGCAGGACATTGCAGCGCATCCTCGCCAAACGCGCGCCGAAATAAGGCGTGCTTTGGCTGAAGAGTCGATTACCTTGAACCGTTCGAGGACGGTAAACGCCGAAGCTACGATAGCGCTTCCATAGCCGCACCTACGTTTCGTCGATGCCGAGCGATCTGCCGACCGCCCATTCTGCCATCATCAACCGCTGAGCCGCGGTGCGCGAAAAACTCAGCGTCACTGCCTTGCGTGTTGCAGGTGGCAGGCGATGTTCCGGCGCTTCTCGTATTGCATGCGCATTATACCCGTCCGACAGGAACAGTCCGCAATCCTCCGGGAAAATATCAAGCGGTACATCGCGATGGGTTGCGAAAAACAGGCGATCGCAATGGGCACGATAATCGGGCCATTTCCGGTCGACGCGGAAATCCTCAATCGACGTCTTGATCTCGATGATCCAAATCTCGCCCTTTTCGGAGAGCGCCACGAGATCTGCGCGGCGCCCGCTTGCAAGAGAAAGTTCGGGAAGAACGGCAAAGCGCATCTCGTTGAGGAGAACCTGCACACCCTTCCTCACCATCATGGCGCGATCCGACTGACGTCCGTCGATCAAGGGATTGTTATTTGCAAAACTTAAAATTGTCATCTCAGTCCATCGGGATGCATTGTTGCAAAAAAACAATGCGCCTTCAATTTGCATGCGGGAGCCCTGTCGCGTCGCAGCATCGACTTGCAAAGCAGAGACTAATCGAAAATAAACTGAATTCAAGGATCGTCGGAGTTTACGATCTCCCCTCACCTACTAAGAGAAGACCATGTTGAGACGCAAAGCCCTGACCGTTGCCGGCCTTGTCGCAACGATTGCGATGAGCATTTCCAGCCCAAACATTGCCGCCGCGCAGCCAATCAACGGAATTGGCTCGGCTCTTCAGTCGACAGAGACGTTCAGCGACTCTTACGGCGTCGTTCAAGATGCGGGTTTTGCTTTGCCGGCAATCCCAATCCAGCGCGTTAAGCCGGAGTTCCGTCGCCAGATCGTCTCTTACGAGAGCAGCGAACGCCCTGGCACGATCATCGTCAATACGCGCGAACGGCATCTTTACTATATCCTGTCCGACGGTAAGGCCGTTCGATATGGCATCGGCGTCGGCAAGCAGGGCTTTGCATGGTCGGGCACAGCTTATGTCGCCTGGAAGCAGGAATGGCCGACATGGCATCCGCCAAAGGAAATGGCAGTTCGGCGTCCTGATGTTGCAAAATATGTCGAGGGTGGCATGGGCCCCGGCCTCAGCAATCCGCTGGGCGCTCGCGCCATGTACCTTTTCAACGACAAGGGCCAGGACACGTTGTTCCGCCTGCACGGAACACCGGAATGGGCTTCCATCGGTACGGCCGCTTCTTCGGGATGCATTCGCCTGATGAACCAGGACGTGATCGATCTCTACAACCGCGTTCGTCCAGGCCGGACAACTTCCAAGGTTATCGTGATCCAATAACTGGATCCATATTGGCAAAATTGAAGATGGCCGCGGCGGTGCTGCGGCCATTTTGCTTTGATCTACATTCCTACAGCATATGCGGGCAATGCAGTTGCCCTCGCTTGTCGATCACGCGCCTGCAGACGCTTTCAGTTCGCGGCGGCGTCGGTGCAGAACGGGTTCGGTATAACCATTTGGCTGCTGCCTTCCCTGCAGTACCAGTTCAAGGGCGGCTTGGAACGCCACAGACTGATCGAAGCGTCCAGCCATGGGCCGGTAGGCACGATCGCTTTCATTTTGCCGATCGACCACGGCCGCCATCCGCTGCATGGTGGCGATTACCTGTTCTTTCGAGATGATACCGTGGTGCAGCCAGTTCGCGATGTGCTGTGCGGAAATCCGCAAGGTGGCGCGATCTTCCATCAATCCGATATTATTGATGTCCGGAACCTTCGAACATCCAACGCCCTGATCGATCCAGCGCACAACATAGCCAAGAATGCCTTGAGCGTTGTTATCGAGTTCGTGCTGGATTTCTTCCGGCGTCCAGTTTGGGCGCGTGACCACCGGAACAGACAGAATATCGGAGAGCTTCGCCCTCTGACGGGCGCGCAAGGCAGCCTGTACGTCCTCGACATCAACCTTATGATAGTGTGTCGCATGCAGTGTGGCAGCAGTAGGTGATGGAACCCAAGCCGTCGAAGCGCCGGCCTTTGGATGAGCGATTTTTTGCTCGAGCATGGCTGCCATCAGATCCGGCATGGCCCACATGCCTTTACCGATCTGCGCGTGACCGGACAGCCCACACTGAAGTCCAACGTCGACATTCCAATTTTCATAGGCAGCTATCCAAGCCGCTTGCTTCATATCGCCCTTCCGCACCATAGGGCCAGCTTCCATCGACGTATGAATTTCATCGCCCGTACGATCAAGGAAGCCGGTGTTGATGAAGACGACTCGCTCACGCGCGGCACGGATGCTTTCCTTGAGGTTGACGGTCGTGCGTCGCTCCTCATCCATGATCCCCATCTTAATTGTGTTGCGCTCCATGCTCAGAGCATCCTCGACGCGGGCGAAGATTTCTGACGCGAAGGCAACCTCGTCAGGTCCATGCATCTTCGGCTTCACGACATAAAGAGAGCCGGCCCTGGAATTGGCATGGCGTCCTTTCGGTCCGATATCGTAAAGCGCGATCAAGGCGGTGATCATCGCATCCATAATGCCTTCCGGCACCTCCTGACCTTCTTGGTCGAGGATAGCGGGGTTGGTCATCAAATGGCCGACGTTGCGCACCAGCATGAGAGAGCGCCGATGAAGATCAAATGTGCTGCCGTTGGGCTTCGTATAGGTGGTGTCAGGATTGAGCGTTCGGATGAAGCTTCCGCCAGACTTGACGACCTCTTCCTGCAGGTCGCCCTTCATGAGGCCAAGCCAGTTCCGATAAACGACGACCTTGTCGTCTGCGTCGACCGCGGCAACGGAATCTTCGCAGTCCATGATCGTGGTGATTGCCGATTCCAGACGAATGTCTGAAATGCCTGCGGCATCACTTTTGCCGATCTCTGTCGTCGGATCGATAGCGATTTCAATATGGAGATTGTTGTTTTTCAGAAGCAAGTGGCTGAGCGTCGACCCATTTTGAAGGTAACCGGCAAATTGATCTGCATCGCGAAGCCCCACTTCGCTGCTCGATGTTCCGATGATAAGAAGCCCACTTCGAACCGAGAGCGACGTGACATCTGTCCAGCTTCCGGCCGCAAGCGGCACGGCTTGGTCTAGAAACTCACGCGCCCACGCAATCACTTTATCGCCGCGCTTGGGGTTGTAGGCTTTTCCCTTTTCCGCGCCGTCGGCTTCGGAAATGGCATCAGTGCCGTAGAGTGCGTCGTAAAGCGAGCCCCAGCGCGCGTTCGCGGCATTCAGCGCATAGCGCGCATTCATAACCGGCACGACAAGCTGAGGGCCTGCAATCACCGCAATTTCCGGATCAACCTTCGTGGTGGTTACGCTAAAATCTGGCCCCTCGGGCAATAAATAGCCAATCTCACGGAGCAAAGCTTCATACCGGTCGTGATCCTGAATGGAGCCGTTTTGGCGATACCAGGCGTCGATTTTGGCCTGCATTTCATCGCGTTTATCCAGAAGAGCTTTGTTCTTGGGAGCGAGATCATGAACGATCTTCGAAAACTCCGCGAAAAAACGCGACTCATCGATCGAGAGCCCCGGCAGCACTTCCTCTTTCAGAAAGCTGTGAAGGACCTCTTCGAATTGCAGACCGTTTCTGTCGATGCGAGCCATGGAAGCCTCCCCGGCATGTTTGATCTCGGGCGCGTTGCCTGCGCACTTACGTCCTAGTGAATCCGTGAGCTCAGGTAAAGTTAGACTGACGACGAAGCGGTACGCCTTGTGACGAACATCGGCAAGCCATGTTGCGGTTGGGTCGTCAGCTTCTGCACCGGCCATGCCTGCGTGCCGGGCGTTACGTCGAAGCGATAGCGCTGCATCAAGACCGCTAACGCTATCACCGCCTCCTGCAGGGCAAAGGTGGCTCCGATGCAGACCCGGGGGCCTGCCCCAAACGGCAGGAATTGAAAGCGGCCGATCTTGCCTCTGTTCTCCGGCAAAAATCGCTCCGGCATAAACGCGCGCGGCTGCTCCCAGTACAGTTCGTGGCGGTGCAGGGTCCAGGGCATAATCAGGACGGTGGTGCCCGACTCTATCGTCACGGTTTTGCCTTCAGGGCTCGTCCACCTGTCATCCGTGATGGCTTCGCGGTTGATAGAGGGAGCCGGCGGGTAAAGCCGCAAAGCCTCCTCGAAGGCAGCGCGTGTGTAAGGCATCAAATCGAGCCAGTCGACGGGGGCGGCATCGCTTGCAAGGATACGATCGATTTCCTCTTCCATTGCTGTTCGGATATGCGGGCTGTTGGCGACGCAATATAAAGTCCATGCGAGTGCTCGCGCCGTCGTCTCATGTCCTGCACCGATGAAGGTCATGATATTGTCTTCGATCTCGTCATCGGTGAGACCGTCGGGACCTGCTTGCTCAAGCAAAAGTGTCAGAAAATCGTCGGGCGCTGCGCCGCGATCGCGCCGCATAAGGCTGCGTCGCGCCTCCATGGTATCATGAACGATGCCGCGAAATTTCGAGAGTACCTTCTGGCCGCCAATGCGCGTCACGCGCGGCACCCATGGCGGCGCACGCAGGAGATCCATCGGATCGACACGCCCCATGCGGTGCAGCAAGGCGTTGACATCGTCGGCGAAATTTTCCGAAGAAACGATTTCGCCTGAAAACAGCGTATCTGCGAGAATGGCGAAGGTCATCTCCGACATGTCGGCAGCAATGTCGAACACCGTGCCCGGCTGAACATCGTATTTTGCAACATATTCTCGCGATTGCCGAAGCATCTGATCTGCGAAACCACGCGCGTGACGCGGCGTGAATACCGGCGCAACGGCTTTGCGCGAGCGCTTCCATGTCTGCCCTTCAGCTGTCAGCAGTCCGTCGCGCAGAATTGGCCGCAGAACGAGTTGGCGGATGACAGCCATTCGATAATTGGCCGCGTTATCGACGAGGACGTGACGGATGAGGCCGGGATCGTTGACGATCACGGTGACTTCGCTGAAGAAGCGCGTCTTGATCCACGGAAGCGTGAACGAGGGTTCGCCCCAGAGTTCGAGGGGATTTCGAAAGATCGTCCTGATGATTTCCAGCCGGCTCGGCGGCACTGTGCGCGGCACCGGCGCCGGGGGCACGAAGGGATCCGGACGCATATCCATCGAAACTGCCTTTCAGGGAAGAATAAAACTTCCCGACCAGCAGGAAGTTAGAGCAGGCGCCTTAGGTCGTCCAGCTTATCGTTGATCAGCCAGCCGTAGTAGTTTTCTTCAGGCAAGACTGTTTTACCGCCGCTTTTGTTCCGCGCCGCCAATGCCGCTGCGCGCTGCCGCGAATTGCCGACATTATAAAGCGTGGCCGTAATGCCTGGGTTTTTCGAAATATCCATCCCGGCGATCTGTTTGTAGTCGTCGATAGAGCGGCGGATTGCCGCAGCGATGAAAGCCAGCGAGATATCGGGATCCATGATCGCTTTATAGACGCTGCCGGCATCCTTTTCGTTCAGCTTATCATAGCCGGAAACTTTATGAACAAGATCGGTCAGCATGAGAGCTGTCAGAGGATTGACCTGACCAAGACCAAAAGTCTGTCCTGCATAGAAGGGCTGGAAGAAGACGGCACTGAACCGGTTGTTCGGAAAGCTCTTGCCGTCAACTGTTTTGCCGCGGAAGTCCTCATCCCAAACGTCTTCACGGCAATTCCACAATGTGTAAGAATCTGTTTTGCCAGCGCATTTGGCGAATTGCGGACGATTGACGAAGGTTTCGACGCTTTCCCCTTGATAGGCGAAGCGGAAGTTTTCCCCCGCATAAGACGCCGCCTTGACATAGTATGATTGCAGTCGGTCATAGGCGTCGACGTTATATGTGTGCTCGCCAACCAAGGCGCCGACGATGTGAATAGGATCAATGTCGTATGCGGCAGCCGTTTTCTTGATCTTTGCCATCAAGGCATGGTCGCTCGCCAAGAGATCGCGGATCTTCTCGTATTTGCTATCGAACGTGCCTCTTGTTCCCTTGGTCCTTCTGACGGAAGCGCCGGGAACGGGCGGCTGCTCGGCGTTGCGGTTGCCGGGTGGAACAACCTCAAGAGCAAAGGAAGGAAATGCGGCAAACAGGGCAACGGCGATGGTCAGGCTTGTCAGAAGGCGGCGCACGGCTTGCATCCCAGCGGTTCGTTCATGATTTACGCAAGGCAGTGAACCATGATCATGGCCGAAAAATGCCCCGCGCCGGCAATATCCAAGCTTTACTAGAACAGCGCGCAGCTGCTGTCGAGGTGACGCCGCCGCAATCCCAGGCAATTGCGGCGGCGCTTCTTTTAGAGGATGAAGCGGGACAAGTCCGTATTGTTGGCGAGATCGCCAACGTGCTTGCGTACATATTCGGCATCGATGGTCGTCGACGTGCCGCCTTTGTCCGGCGCATTGAACGAGATTTCGTCCAAGACACGTTCCATCACGGTCTGGAGGCGACGCGCGCCGATGTTTTCGACAGACGAGTTAAGATGAACGGCGACGTCCGCCAGTGCATCGATGGCATCGTCTGTGAAATCGAGCTGAAGGTTTTCGGTCTCCATCAGGGCCCGGTACTGCCGGATGAGGCTTGCTTCGGTTTCCGTCAGGATCCTGCGGAAATCTTCCTTGCTGAGCGGACGAAGCTCGACGCGGATCGGCAAACGACCCTGAAGTTCCGGCAGGAGATCCGACGGCTTTGCCACATGGAAGGCACCTGATGCGATGAAGAGGATATGGTCGGTCTTCACCGGTCCATATTTGGTCGATACCGTTGTGCCTTCGACCAGCGGCAGAAGATCGCGCTGAACGCCTTCACGTGAAACACCAGCACCGACGCCGCCATCGCGCGCCGCGATCTTGTCGATCTCGTCAAGAAAGACAATGCCGTCGTTCTCGACAGAGCGCACGGCCTCGCGCTGAATGACTTCGTTATCAATCAGCTTATCCGACTCATCACGGATAAGATCGGTGTATGAGGCCTTGACGGTCGTGCGGACTTTCTTGGTGCGACCACCCATGGCCTTGCCGAACATGTCCGACAGGTTCAGCACACCGATATTGGCCCCCGGCATGCCCGGAATTTCGAAGCCTCCCATGCCGCCACCGGTGTCGGCGACTTCGATATCGATTTCCTTGTCGTCGAGCTCACCATCGCGCAAGCGCTTGCGGAAGGTTTCGCGCGTGGCGGGCGAAGCGGTCGCGCCAACCAGCGCATCCAAAACCCGTTCTTCAGCGCTCATATGTGCCTTCGCCTGCACTTCGGCGCGCTTCTTGTCGCGGACAAGGCCAATGCCGATCTCAACGAGATCGCGGATGATCTGTTCGACGTCGCGGCCGACATAGCCGACCTCGGTGAACTTCGTGGCTTCAACCTTGATGAAGGGCGCGCCTGCGAGCTTTGCCAGACGGCGGGAGATTTCCGTTTTGCCGACACCTGTCGGACCAATCATCAGGATATTCTTTGGCATAACTTCATCGCGCAGGCTCGGATCGAGCTGCTGACGCCGCCAGCGGTTGCGCAGCGCGATGGCGACAGCGCGTTTTGCATCATGCTGGCCGATGATATGGCGATCAAGTTCGGAGACGATCTCTCGGGGAGAAAAACTAGTCATTCTTATTGTTTCCAAGAAAGGTGGGAAGGGCAATCAGGCTTCGGCGTCGAGCGTTTCGACCACGATGGAGTGGTTTGTGTAGACACAGATATCGGCGGCTATATCGAGTGCACGACGCGCGATGTCTTCAGCGGATTTGTCCGTATCAAGAAGCGCCCGTGCTGCAGCCAAAGCATAGTTGCCGCCAGAGCCAATGGCGACCGCGCCATGTTCCGGCTCAAGGACGTCGCCATTGCCGGTAATAGCCAACGTTACCGACTTATCTGCCACAATCATCATCGCTTCGAGATTGCGCAGATATTTGTCGGTTCGCCAGTCCTTCGCGAGTTCGACCGCCGCACGCATGAGCTGCCCGGGATATTGCTCGAGTTTACGTTCCAGCCTCTCCAACAGGGTGAATGCATCTGCCGTCGCGCCGGCGAAACCGGCAATGACATCGCCTTTGCCGATGCGGCGCACCTTGCGCGCATTTCCCTTCATGACGGTTTGACCGAGACTGACTTGACCGTCGCCGGCTATGACCACCTTGCCGGCCTTGCGAACTGTTATAATCGTTGTCATGAAATCTTCCTTGCCCGGGAATTGGGCGGTTGTTTTACGGCCCTGATCTTGGCCGGGTTGACGCTTATGTAAGTTGGCAAAATCGGATTGCAAATGGCGGGATTTTCTGGCGGAGCGCTTCTGGATATTTCGTAAGCTGCCTGATATGGAACCCGCTCAATCCTGGTGGAGAAGACGATGACCGAAGACACGACAAGCCGGACGGGAGCCGTATCGCGCAAGACGAACGAGACATCCGTCGGCGTGTCGGTCAATCTTGACGGCACGGGCAAGGGCAAGATTGCAACGGGCGTTGGCTTCTTCGATCATATGCTGGACCAGCTGTGCCGGCATTCGCTCATCGACATGGAGATCGACGTCAAAGGCGACCTTCACGTCGATGATCACCACACGGTTGAAGACACAGGCATCGCCATCGGGCAGGCCATCGCCAAGGCTCTTGGCGATCGGCGCGGGATCACCCGATATGCGTCGATCGATCTTGCGATGGACGAAACGATGACGAAGGCAGCGGTCGATGTATCAGGACGCCCGTTTCTGGTGTGGAACGTGACCTTCAGTTCACCGAAAATCGGCACCTTCGATACGGAGCTTGTGCGCGAGTTCTTTCAGGCGCTGGCGCAGAATGCCGGTATTACGCTCCATATCCTCAACCATTACGGCGCAAACAATCATCACATCGCGGAAACCTGTTTCAAAGCGGTGGCGCGCGCTTTGCGGAGCGCCCTTGAGATAGATCCACGCCAGGCAGGCCGTATCCCTTCCACGAAGGGCAGCCTCGCTTGATTTCCTTCAGGGAGCAAGCAGCATGACTTCCAGCTATTTGGTCGTAACCGCGCCTTCCGGTACAGACGCAAGGCACGATAAGACCCGTTTCATCCGCGATGGTTTTTCATTTCTAGCTTTCCTGTTTCCATGGATATGGCTCGCCGTGAATCGGCTCTGGCTGGCGGCAGCCGGTGCTTTCGTACTGCAGATAGCGTCCCGCGTGCTGATGCAGCAGGCTGGAATGTGGCCTGTGGGCGCCGCGCTCGGCTTTGCCACGATGTTGATCGTCGGCCTTGAAGGACGCCATTGGCTGGCGCGCAATCTGGTGCGCAAAGGCTGGTCGGAAGAGGCCGTCATCAGCGCGTCTTCACTCAAAACCGCTGAGGAGATCTACTTCTCAACCTATATTGAACCGGTAAAGACCGAGATTATTGTCCCCGATTGGAAGAGTGGCGCCGTTGCGACCCAAGGTGGGGCGACATCGCTTGATCTTTTCGGCTTTAACGGAGGACGCTGATGCGCGTCGCAATTATTGATTACGGCTCCGGCAATTTGCGTTCGGCGACGAAAGCCTTCGAGCGTGCCGCCGCAGAAGCTGGCCTTGATGCGTCAATCGAACTGACGGACCGGCCCGAGCATGTCGCGGCCGCCGATCGTGTCGTTCTGCCCGGTGTTGGCGCTTATGCTGATTGCCGAAAAGGCCTTAACGCTGTCTCCGGCATGGCCGAGGCGCTGCATGAGGCCATCGATGAAAAGGCACGTCCCTTTCTTGGCATTTGCGTTGGCATGCAGTTGATGTCATCGCGCGGGCTCGAAAAGACCGTCACTGAAGGGCTTGGCTGGATTGCTGGCGACGTCGTGGAAATGACGCCCACCGACCCGACGCTAAAGATTCCGCAGATCGGCTGGAACACGCTGCAACTGCGCGGGCCTCATCCATTATTTGAGGATATTCCGACTGGGGCCGATGGTCTGCACGCCTACTTCGTGCATTCCTACCATCTTGCCGCCCTCAATGCCGAAGACGTTCTGGCGACAACCGATTATGGTGGGCCGATGACGGCTTTTGTTTGCAAGGACAACAAGGCGGGCTCCCAATTCCATCCGGAAAAGAGCCAAAAGCTAGGGCTGAAACTGATTTCCAATTTCCTGCGCTGGAAGCCTTAAGGCTCGCGCTTATTAAGGACGATAAACAGCATGATCCTTTTTCCCGCTATCGACCTTAAAGACGGGGAGTGCGTACGCCTGAAGCTGGGCGATATGCAGCAGGCAACCGTCTATAATCCCGACCCCGCCGCCCAGGCGAAAGCTTTTGAGGACCAGGGATTCGAATGCCTGCATGTCGTTGATCTAAATGGAGCTTTTGCGGGTCAAAGCGTCAACGGCGCGGCTGTCGATGCTATCTTGAAGACGACCAAGAATCCGGTCCAGCTCGGAGGCGGCATCCGCACCCTTGATCATATCGAGACATGGCTCGGCAAAGGCCTGACGCGCGTGATCCTCGGCACCGTCGCGGTCCGCGATCCCGCGCTGGTGATCGAGGCCTGCAAGCTTTTCCCAGGACGCGTTGCTGTCGGCATTGATGCCAAGGGCGGTAAGGTAGCCGTCGAGGGATGGGCGGAAGCTTCCGAGCTCGGCGTGATCGAGCTGGCGCGCCGGTTCGAGGGCGCAGGTGTGGCGGCTATCATCTACACCGATATCGACCGTGACGGCATTTTGAGTGGGATCAACTGGGAATCGACGCTTTCGCTTGCCGAGGCCGTTTCCATCCCCGTCATTGCCTCGGGGGGTTTTGCGTCGCTTGACGATGTAAAACGATTGCTCAAGCCGGATGCGCGAAAGCTGGAAGGCGCCATTTCCGGCCGTGCGCTCTATGACGGACGCGTCGACCCGGCTGAAGCACTTGCCCTGATTGCCGCAGCCCGCAAAGAGGAGCGCGCATTATGAGCCTGAAAGCCCGCGTCATCCCCTGCCTCGACGTCAAAGATGGCCGTGTTGTCAAAGGCGTCAACTTCCTGGATCTCGTCGATGCCGGTGATCCGGTGGAGGCGGCAAAGGCATATGACGCTGCAGGAGCCGATGAACTTTGCTTCCTTGACATTACCGCATCGTCGGACAATCGCGATACCATCTTTGACGTGGTGGCCAGAACTGCGGAACAGTGCTTTATGCCGTTGACCGTCGGCGGCGGTGTGCGCAGCGTTGCCGATATTCGCAAGCTGCTCCTGTGTGGCGCTGACAAAGTTTCGATCAATTCGGCCGCCGTGCGCAATCCTGATTTCGTGGCCGAGGCAGCCGATAAGTTCGGCAATCAATGTATCGTGGTCTCAATCGACGCAAAGCGCCGGCCAGGCGATGTTCCTTCGTGGGAGATTTTCACGCATGGCGGTCGCAATGCGACCGGAATTGACGCCGTCGAGTTCGCTGAACAAATGGTAACACGCGGTGCGGGAGAGCTTCTGGTGACCTCGATGGACCGTGACGGGACCAAGATCGGTTATGATCTGGAGCTAACGCGCGCAATTGCCGATCGCGTGCGAGTGCCTGTTGTTGCCTCCGGTGGCGTTGGTAGCTTGGATGATCTGGTGTCCGGCGTTGTCAAAGGCCATGCGAACGCGGTCCTGGCGGCATCGATCTTCCACTTCGGCACCTACTCGATTGCTGAAGCCAAACGCTACATGGCTGCCCATGGCATCGAGATGCGGCTGGACTGAGGAAAAGGATCATGACCAGTTTTACGCTAACGGACCTTGAACGCATCATCGAAGAACGATCGAAAGCCTCGCCCGATCAATCCTGGACGGCGAAGCTATGCGCGGCAGGACAGTCAAAGGCGGCAAAAAAGCTGGGTGAGGAGGCGATAGAAGCTGTGATGGCTGCGGTCACCCATGACCGAGACAACCTGACCTATGAGGCAGCCGACGTCCTCTATCATCTATTGGTGGTGTTGAAGATTGCCGATATACGAATTGAGTCAGTCATGACTGAGCTTGAGCGGAGGACAGCTCAATCCGGCCTGGCCGAAAAAGCGAGCCGGGAGGGCTCATGAATAGCGCCAAGGACATTCTTGCCGTCAGTGAGCCGCTCGACCATTTACAAGTCAATTCGGTCACGCCCTATCATTTCTTTTCGTCCGAGGAATGGGCCCGCTTTCGTGCCGACACGCCGATGACGCTGACGGCCGAGGAAGTTTCACGGCTTCGCTCGCTCGGAGATCCGATCGATATCGATGAGGTTGAGCGGATTTATCTTTCCTTGTCGCGGCTTCTTTCGGCGCATGTCGAATCTTCGCAACTCCTGTTCGAGCAGAGAAATCGGTTCTTGCGGCTGTCGGACATCGTCAAGACGCCCTTCGTGATCGGTATCGCCGGATCTGTTGCGGTCGGAAAGTCAACGACAGCGCGCGTTCTCAAAGAATTGCTGCGCCGTTGGCCATCAAGCCCGAAGGTCGACCTGATCACGACCGACGGCTTCCTCTATCCAAACGAGGTATTGCGGCGTGAAGGCCTGATGCAGCGCAAAGGCTTTCCCGAAAGCTATGATACTGCACAAATCCTTCGCTTTCTGTCGGCCATCAAAGCAGGTCAGCCCGACGTTCGCGCGCCGACGTACTCTCATCTGATCTATGATGTGATCCCAGGCGAATATAAGGTTGTCGACAGGCCCGACATTCTGATCTTCGAGGGCATTAATGTGCTGCAATCGCGCGATCTTCCCATTGATGGCAAGATCGTCCCGATGGTGTCGGATTTCTTCGATTTTTCGATCTATATCGATGCCGAGGAAGAGCGAATCCACAACTGGTATGTAACGCGCTTCATGCGCCTGCGTGAAACGGCCTTCCTCGATCCCAATTCTTACTTCCATCGCTATGCTTCGATCAGCGACACCGAAGCCGTCTCGATCGCAGAAGGTCTTTGGTCCAATACCAACTTGAAGAACCTGCGGCAGAACATCCTGCCGACACGTCCGCGGGCTGACCTCATTCTTCGCAAAGGTCCGAACCATCTCGTCGAGCAAGTTGCCCTGCGTAAGCTTTGAATTTCAAGAGACGCGGCCGGAATGTTTCACGTGACACGTCGTAACGTCAGGTTGATCCGCCCGCCATTTTTTAAAAGATTTGACGTTGCCGGGTAAATTCGGTCGACGCCGTGGAAGCAAAGCCGTCCAGCGCCACCAAGAACAATCACGTCACCACTGGCAAGCTTGATTGAACTTGTCGGCGAGGACCGCTGCGTGCCGCCAATCCGAAACAGACAACTATTGCCGAGCGACACCGATAGAACAGGTGCATCAAGATCCTGCTCATCCTTATCCTGATGCAGACCCATGCGCGCGTCATCCGCATAAAAATTGATAAGGCAGGCTTCCGGAGGTTTTTCATAGCCGGCAATCGAATGCCATAGGTCAAGCAAAACAGCCGGGATCGCCGGCCATGGCCTTCCCGTCACAGGATGTTCATGCTGATATCGATAGCCTCTATCCCGATCTGTCACCCACCCAAGAGTGCCGCAATTCGTCATGCGTACGGACATTGGCTTTCCGGTTTTCGGCATTGCTGGAACATAAAGGGGTGCTTGCGATACAACAGAGCGAACCTCTTCCAGCAATTTCTCCTGCTCGTTCCGCTGGAAGTAAGACGGGTAGTAGATAATCCCATCAGAAAGCTGCATCACTCCGCCTTTTGCGGCCGTCCGCGCATTTTCTTGACCTCGCTTCGTTCCATTTTTTGCTTCAATCGGCGCTCGACGGAGCCTTTTGTGGGCTTGGTTTTGCGGCGCGGTGGTGGCGGTGGTTTAGCGGCTTCGAGAACGAGTTCTTTCAGACGCTCGCGCGCGTCTTCGCGGTTCCGCTCCTGACTTCTGAAACGATTGGCCTCGATCAGGAGCACACCCTCCTTAGAGACACGACGCCCGGCGAGCTTCATCGCATTCGCCTTGACCCGCTCGTCGAGCGACGGCGAGTGGAGCAGATTGAAGAAGAGCTGTACCGCCGTGGAAACTTTGTTGACGTTTTGCCCCCCTGGCCCTCCAGCCAGGACAAATTGCTCCGTGAGCTCCCATCCGGCAATGGTAATTCGATCAGAGATATAAAGGGGTTCGCTGGCCATGGCGTCTTCTACAGCATCGGCCCTAAAATCGAAATCCGATTTTCATCTGGCAAACGCAAAGGTCTGAGAAGCACGCTACAGCAAGGTCAACTTGCATTTGCGCCCGCTGACACGCGTTTAGAACAGCGAAAACCCGGCGGATGACGCCGGGTTTCACGTGAATCCATCCAAAGATTATTCGGCTGCGACTTTTAGACCTGGAGCGGCGTCCCGAACGCTGCCCTCCACATGCTCTTCAAACTTCTCAAAGTTTGTAATGAACATGCCGACCAGCTTTTCAGCCTGACGATCATAGGCGGCCGGATCGGCCCAGGTCGATCTTGGGTCCAGGATCTGGCTGTCTACGCCAGAAACTGCCAGGGGAACTTCGAAACCGAAGTTTTCATCGCGGCGGAAGTCAGCCTTCGAAAGGTCGCCCGAAAGAGCCGCATTCAGCAGGGTCCGGGTTGCCTTGATCGGCATTCTGCGGCCCGTGCCATAGGCTCCGCCTGTCCAACCCGTGTTGACCAGCCAGCAATTGACCCCATGATCGCGGATCAGTTCCTTGAGCAAGTTACCATATTCAGCCGGGTGACGCGGCATGAAGGGGGCGCCAAAGCATGTGGAGAACGTCGCTTCCGGCTCGGTTACGCCACGCTCCGTACCGGCAACCTTTGCCGTGTAGCCGGACAAGAAGTGATACATGGCCTGATCGGGCGTCAGCTTTGCGATCGGCGGCATGACGCCAAAAGCATCGGCCGTCAGCATGATGATCGTCTTCGGGTGCGGAGCAAGCCCAGAGCGCGAGGCATTCGGAATGAAGTCGAGCGGATAGGCGCAACGGGTGTTTTCTGTAAGCGAGCCGTCATCGAAATCAGGCTCGCGGCTTTCGTTCAAAACAACATTTTCCAGGACTGTGCCGAAACGCTGCGTCGTCGCGTAGATTTCCGGCTCGGCTTCCGCTGAAAGGCGAATGGTCTTGGCGTAGCATCCGCCTTCGAAGTTGAAGATGCCGTTCTCGTTCCAGCCATGCTCGTCATCGCCGATCAGGGTTCGGTTGGGATCGGCCGAAAGGGTCGTCTTGCCGGTGCCGGACAGACCAAAGAACACGGCCGTATCGCCATCGGGGCCGACATTTGCCGAGCAGTGCATCGGCATCACGCGCTTTTCAGGCAGAAGATAGTTCAGCACAGTGAAGACTGACTTCTTCATTTCACCGGCATATTCGGAACCAGCAATCAAGATCAGCCCGTTTGTGAAGTCGCAAGCAATCACGGTTTCCGTGCGTACATCATACCGTGCTGGATCGGCTTTGAAGGATGGCAGATCAATAATCGTAAGCTTTGGCATGAAGCTCTCGACCGTCGCCGTGTCCGGCCTAATCAACAAATTCCGGATGAAGAGGGAATGCCAGGCATATTCTGTGATAACGCGCGTCGGCAGAGCCTCAGCAGGATCAGCGCCACCTATCAAATCTTGGACGAAAAGATCCTTGCCGGCGGCATGGGCCAACATATCCTGCTTCAAGAGCTCGAACTTTTCAGGCGAAATAGGCTTGTTGTTATCCCACCAAATCTGGCCGTCGGTGTTGGCGTCTTGAACGACGAATTTGTCTTTTGGAGAACGGCCGGTGTGCTGCCCAGTCAATGCGCGCAGCGCGCCAGACGCAGTCAACATGGCTTCGCCGCGGCGAATCGCTTCTTCATAAAGCGGAGCAGCCGTAAAGTTATAGCGAACACTGCGTGCTGCGCTCAGACCCATTTGCGCCAGCTCGATAGCCGGGTTGTGCACTCCGAAGACTTCCATCGCTCTTCCTCTGGTTGGCCGTCATCATTGACCTAGCCCAACGTTAGAAAGAGAATTTTTAAAACGCAAGTGGCAAAAACGAGAAAAATATAACAATATCAAACTATTAATCGATTTAAATATTCCTGTCTATTTTTAAATCGTTTGAAATCCCCGCGGTTCAGGCCTATAAGAGAGCATCACTTTTGCGCGTAAAGGTGGCGTGCATGTGCCCCCTTTATCTTTGCCACAATTTGTTCCACCTTTATCCTGCATAAGCGCACCGCCTTTTGAGGCCGCCTGGAGGACGTCCTTTCCTGGAGATGCGCAGCTGATGACGGAGACGAATACCATGCCGACAATCGCGCTCGTTGACGACGACCGCAATATCCTGACTTCCGTGTCGATTGCTTTGGAAGCCGAGGGTTATAAGGTCGAAACCTATACCGACGGTGCTTCGGCTCTCGACGGCCTTTTGGCTCGCCCGCCTCATCTGGCGATATTCGATATCAAGATGCCTCGCATGGATGGAATGGAGCTGCTTCGCCGTCTCAGGCAGAAGTCCGATATCCCTGTCATCTTCCTGACTTCAAAAGATGAGGAGATCGACGAGTTGTTCGGTCTTAAAATGGGGGCTGACGACTTCATCACGAAGCCATTCTCGCAGAGATTGCTTGTCGAGCGTGTCCGCGCCGTTTTGCGCCGCGCGTCCAGCCGCGATGCGGCAGCCATCGTTGCTGGTACGCCTGCCAAGCCGGGAGCAGCTCAGCTTGCCCGGACGCTCGAACGCGGACAACTCGTGATGGATCAGGAGCGTCATACCTGCACCTGGAAGAATGAGCCAGTGACGCTGACCGTCACGGAATTCCTGATCTTGCACTCCCTTGCTCAGCGGCCGGGTGTGGTGAAGAGCCGCGACGCCTTGATGGATGCCGCCTACGACGAGCAGGTCTATGTCGATGACAGAACGATCGACAGCCATATCAAGCGACTTCGCAAAAAGTTTAAGATGGTCGACAGCGATTTTGATATGATCGAAACGCTGTACGGCGTCGGATATCGTTTCCGCGAAGCGGCTTGATGGTGTAAGCGACGCCTTATTATCAGTTTGAGTAGCGGAGAGTTTGCGAGCTCTCCGTGCTCCGGAAGGGCCTGTCTTGGCACAATTGGTGCAAGAACGTGATTTGGACGATGTCGAGAATACGGGTAGCCGACGTATTCTGCGACGCCGCTGGTCACACCCGTTCACACTGATCCGTCGCGTTTTCGGCAATGCGGTTTTCTCGAGCCTGACACGGCGGATTGTCTTTTTCAATCTGACCGCGCTCCTGGTGCTTGTCGGCGGCATTCTTTATCTCAACCAGTTCCGCGAAGGGCTGATTGACGCACGCGTCGAGAGCTTGCTCACCCAAGGTGAAATTATTGCGGGCGCAGTGTCTGCCTCCGCTTCGGTCGACACAAACTCGATCACCATCGATCCGCAGAAACTCCTCGAGCTTCAGGCCGGACAGAGCATTACGCCAGCGCCCAATGACGAAGATCTCGAATTCCCGATCGATCCCGAGAAGGTTGCACCTGTCCTCCGCAGACTTATATCTCCGACCCATACCCGAGCACGCATCTTCGATGCAGACGCCAATCTCTTGCTCGATTCACGCCATCTTTATTCACGTGGGCAAGTCCTTCGCTTTGACTTGCCTCCGGTGGACGATCAAAGCCAGACTTGGGGAGAATGGATATCGACCCTCTTCAACAAGATGCTGCAGCCGAGGAATCTTCCCCTCTACAAAGAAGCCCCGGGCGGTGATGGATCGATTTACCCCGAAGTCATGAATGCCCTCACCGGCGTTCGAGGCGCGGTCGTTCGAACCACCGAGAAAGGCGAGCTGATCGTTTCCGTTGCGGTGCCGATCCAGCGCTCGCGCGCTGTTCTCGGCGTCCTCTTACTTTCCACGCAGGCGGGCGATATCGACAATATCGTCCATGCAGAGCGTCTCGGCATCATGCGCGTCTTCGGCGTGGCGACCCTCGTGAACGTGCTCTTGTCGCTCATGTTGTCTTCAACGATCGCCAATCCGCTCCGCCGCCTGTCAGCTGCCGCCATTCGTGTCAGACGAGGTGCGAAAGAACGCGAGCAGATCCCGGATTTCTCAGCCCGGCAGGACGAAATCGGCAATTTGTCGATTGCCCTTGGGGAAATGACAACGGCCCTTTACGACCGGATCGACGCCATTGAGAGCTTTGCGGCCGATGTCAGTCACGAACTGAAAAATCCGCTGACCTCATTGCGGAGCGCGGTCGAGACGCTGCCGCTCGCGAAATCCGAAGAATCAAAGAAGCGGCTGCTCGATATCATCCAGCACGATGTTCGCCGACTCGATCGCCTGATCAGCGACATTTCAGACGCTTCGCGTCTCGATGCTGAACTTGCGCGGGTGGATTCCTCGTCCGTCGATCTTGAAACGCTTCTGCGCGACCTCGTCGAGATTTCGCGGCAAATCAGGAGCCGGCGAAAGGAAGTGCAGATCGAGCTTTCCATTGAGCGGAAGCCAGGAGTAAAAACAAGTTTCCTTGTAAACGGGCATGACCTTCGCCTTGGCCAAATCATCACGAACCTGATCGAAAATGCTCGGTCCTTCGTGCCTGAAGACAGCGGCAAGATCACGGTCAAACTCGTGCGTACGCGCTCGCGCTGCCTCGTCTATGTCGAAGACAATGGACCAGGAATCCAGGCAGAAAACATCGATCGCATCTTCGAGCGCTTCTATACGGATCGCCCGGAGGCCGAAGGCTTCGGCCAGAATTCGGGGCTCGGCCTGTCGATCAGCCGGCAGATTGCCGAGGCTCATGGCGGATCCTTGCGTGCTGAAAACATGATCGACAGCGAGACCCACGCCATATTGGGCGCAAGGTTCATTCTGGCGCTTCCTGCGGAAGTTCAGGGATGAGCGAAGAGAGCCGGGTCAACCTCCATGCAACAGCCATCACGGTTGGTGGAAGCGGTTTGATTTTCATGGGCCCATCGGGCAGCGGGAAGTCAATGCTGGCTTTCGCCTGTCTTACCGAGGCAAAGCGGATGGGCATCAAAGCCTATCTCATTGCAGACGATCAAGTTCTTCTTCATGAAAGCGGTCAGCGTCTTTTTGCCGAAGCGCCGGCGACCATCAAGGGGATGATCGAAATCCGCGGGACAGGCATTGTAACATATCCCTGCCAACCTTTGGCCGCCCTTCATTACGCAATACTTCCCGGGGAACCTACAGGTGAAAATCGCATACCTCCCGCAGATGAGGAGGTTGTGCTGGCTCAACGCTTTCGCCTGCCGGTGATCCGACTTCTTGCCACTAACCCCGTTCCGCTGGCGACGCTTATGGCAGTGCGTCAGGACATTGCGCATCTGCTTTGAAATGACTTCTTGGCGGCTTTATACTATTTTTGTCTTGCACTTCAGCTTTTCATCACCAAGATGGCGGCCCACGGTGGACGCAATTGCTGCATTGCGATATTGGGGCTGCCGCATGCCTGTGCCATTGGGAGCAGTATAATCATGATTGGACTAGTGCTTGTCACTCATGGCAAGCTGGCTGAGGAATTTCGACTTGCCGTCGAACATGTCGTTGGTCCTCAAAAGTTCATCGAAACCGTCTGTATCGGCCCAGAAGACGATATGGATCAAAGACGGCAGGATATTCTCAACGCGGTTTCCGACGCCGATGACGGACATGGCGTCGTTATTTTGACCGACATGTTCGGTGGAACCCCATCCAACCTTGCGATCTCAGTCATGAGCAGCGGTCATACGGAAGTGATCGCCGGTATGAATCTTCCCATGCTGATCAAGCTGGCAGGTGTGCGCGGCGATAATAATATGGATAGAGCCTTGGCCGAAGCTTCCGAAGCAGGCCGCAAATACATCAACGTTGCAAGTCGCGTGTTAAGCGGAAAATAGTGGATAGCGGCGCGCGATGACGTCAAAAGAAATCCAAATTATCAATAAGCGTGGCCTCCACGCCAGAGCATCCGCAAAATTCGTGCAAACGGTCGAAAAGTTCGACGCCACGGTTGAGGTCTCCAAAGACGGCATGACGGTTGGCGGCACCTCGATCATGGGACTGATGATGCTGGCGGCAAGCCCTGGAACATCTGTGGTCATTTCCACTAGTGGCAACCAGGCAGAAGAAGTGCTGCACGCTTTGGAAGATCTGATTAGCAATAAGTTCGGCGAAGAAATTTAACCACCATATAAAGATATAAAGACTTCTTTATATCAACATTGCCATTCGATCCCAAGACTGATACACCGCGTGCAGCGGTTTTCGTCGGCATTGCTGCTTTCGCGCGCCGCGATAATCGATCCCGTGCATTCGCGGGTTCAAAAGATTTTCAGCTGGAGACATCGATGAGCACAGAAAAAGATTACGTCATCGCCGATATCGGCCTTGCAGACTATGGCCGTAAGGAAATTTCGATTGCAGAAACCGAAATGCCGGGCTTGATGTCCTGCCGCGCCGAATTTGGCGAGAGCAAGCCGCTGAAGGGCGCACGTATCACCGGCTCCCTGCATATGACCATCCAGACGGCTGTGCTGATCGAAACGCTTGTCGCCCTTGGTGCTGAAGTCCGCTGGGCATCGTGCAATATTTTCTCGACACAGGACCATGCGGCAGCCGCAATCGCCGCAGCCGGTATTCCGGTCTACGCTGTCAAGGGTGAATCGCTCACCGACTACTGGACTTACACCGACAAGATCTTCCAGTGGACCGATGGCGGCTTCTCGAACATGATTCTCGATGATGGCGGCGACGCTACGATGTACATCCTGCTCGGCGCACGCGCCGAAGCCGGCGAGGACGTTCTGTCCAATCCGCATTCGGAAGAAGAAGAGATCCTGTTCGCTCAGATCAAAAAACGCCTTGCCGCTTCGCCAGGCTGGTTTACGAAGCAGCGCGATGCGATCAAGGGCGTGACCGAAGAAACGACAACAGGCGTCAACAGGCTTTACCAGCTCAGCCAGAAGGGCCTTCTGCCCTTCCCGGCAATCAACGTGAACGACTCGGTGACCAAGTCGAAGTTCGACAACAAATATGGTTGCAAGGAATCGCTCGTCGACGGCATTCGCCGCGCCACGGACGTCATGATGGCCGGCAAGGTTGCCGTCGTGTGCGGTTATGGCGATGTGGGCAAGGGCTCGGCCGCTTCTCTGGCCGGCGCAGGCGCCCGTGTGAAGGTCACGGAAGCCGATCCGATCTGCGCGCTTCAGGCTGCCATGGATGGCTTTGAAGTCGTTCGTCTGGAAGATGTCGTCTCCACGGCCGATATCTTCGTTACGACCACCGGCAACAAAGACGTCATTCGCATCGACCATATGCGCGCGATGAAGGATATGGCGATCGTTGGCAATATCGGCCACTTCGACAACGAAATTCAGGTTGCTTCCCTGCGCAACCTGAAGTGGACGAACATCAAGCCACAAGTCGACATGATCGAGTTTCCCAAGGGCAACCGGATCATTCTCCTGTCTGAAGGCCGCCTCCTGAACCTTGGCAATGCCACAGGTCATCCATCCTTTGTGATGTCTGCATCCTTCACGAACCAGACATTGGCGCAGATCGAGCTGTTCACAAAGCCGAGCGAGTACTCCAACCAGGTGTACGTTCTGCCGAAACATCTCGACGAGAAGGTTGCTCGGCTACATCTCGACAAGCTTGGCGCAAGGCTCACGGAACTTTCGGAAGAGCAGGCGGCCTATATTGGCGTGACGCCACAAGGTCCGTTCAAGCCAGAACACTACAGATATTAATTATCCAGAAACTATCCACAACATCTTGATGGGCGTCGCGTTGACAAGCGCGACGCCCTTATTTTTGGCCCTGTCTCTTTCCGCAAAACGCCTTCCGAAGTATTGTTTTGGTACTCGATTCGTAACTTCGGAGCCCTCGTTGTACGAAAATGGGATGTCTTGTCGTGATGCGGCACATTAAGGGACGGAGACATACCGCGCATGTCGGAAACAAAAATTTGCCTGCTTTCAAAGGCGGGAAGTGAACGCTACGGCTTCCTTTCCGCGCTTTCAAAGACGGGGCGTTATCCTTGGCAGTTGACGAGCCGCGCGCGTTTGGCGCAGCGGCTGCTAAAGCCATGGTCGCGGTTTTGCGCGGCGGGAACTGCTATCGGCTTCTTCATTGCGCCCGCTATGTGCCGGGCGGCGACGGGCGAGACTATAGCGACCACGCATCTGTTTACCTCAAGCCAGGTCGCCGGCTTCTCGATCGCGCTTGGCGCCATTTCTGCCGCTCTGCTCTCCACACTCTGGGTGGTTCGTCAACGTGGCAACCTCGAAACGGAAACCCGCGACATCAAGACAGCGCTTTCGGATGCTCGTCAGCGGATTTCCCAATATGAAGCGCTGATTGCTGATAAAAATCGCCGGATCGTCATCTGGAACGGCGATGATAAACCCGAGATGCTGGGCCATCTGCCACCGGAGACGGGTGCACCGAGCGATCATGACTTTCTCGCATTCGGAAAATGGCTGAAGCCGGACTCGGCAGGCCAACTCGACAAGGCGATAGCCCGGCTGCGCGATCGCGCCGAGAGCTTCGATATGGTGGTCGCTACCTTCCGGGACGAGATCTTGGAAGCGCAGGGACGCATTTCAGGCGGGCGCGCTTTCGTGCGCTTCGTGGCCCTCAACAATTTGCGCGCCGAGCTTGCGGAACTCAAGATCGAACGCGATCGCCTCCTGTCGTCGATCGATGCTTTCGAGAGCATGTTAAATGCGCTTGATCTGCCTGCGTGGCGCTGCGACCAATCGGGTCGTCTCACCTGGGTAAACGCTGCTTATGGGCATGCGGTCGAAGCCGTTTCCACACAGGAAGCCGTCGAAGACGGACGCGAGTTGCTGACGACAGCCGTTCGCGAGCGTATGCGTTCCAGCGCAGCGGCCGAAAAGCCGTTCCATGAACGGATTTCGACCGTCGTTCGCGGCAATCGCACCTTTTATGACGTCGTCAACGTCAACGTCGCAGATGGCTCGGCAGGAATTGCCGTCAATGTTTCCGATGTCGAAGCCGTCAGGGCCGAGCTCGAGCGAACGCTGAAGAGTCATGCGGAAACGCTCGATCATCTTGCTACGCCCGTTGCAATCTTCGACGGTGAACGCCGCCTGCAGTTCTATAACCAGGCCTTCGTCACACTTTGGGGCCTCGATATCGGCTTCTTGGAAAGCAAGCCAGATAATGCAGAACTTTTGGAACGCCTGCGCGCTGCCAAGAAGCTGCCGGACCAATTGAGCTGGAAAACCTGGAAAGAGACGGCACTTGCTGTTTACCGGGCGCTCGATACCCAGACTGATCTCTGGCACCTTCCGAACGGCCAAACCTTGCGCGTCTTTGCGACCGCGCATCCACAGGGTGGCGCAACATGGGTATTCGAGAATCTGACAGAACAGGTCGATCTCGAAACCCGGTACAATACCCTCGTCAAGGTGCAGGGCGAAACGATTGACCATTTGTCGGAAGGCGTTGCGGTTTTCGGTGCGGATGGTCGTATCCGGCTGTCCAACCCGGCGTTCCGAGCTTTGTGGGCCATTACCGAAGCACAAGCCAAACCCGGAACGCACATCCGTGCGCTGGGCGCCGCCTGCTCTCAGTCCTATGAGGGGCCTGATGGCTGGGCGGCCTTTGCCGAACAGATCACCAGCTTCGAAGATGAGCGTCGCTCAAGCCAGGGGACGCTTGAACTTCTGTCCGGTCTTGTGCTGGATTACGCGGTCATTCCGTTGCCGAATGCCCAGACCATGCTCACCTTCGTCAATATGACGGACAGCGTGAGGGCAGAGCGTGCCCTAACGGAGAAGAACGAGGCGTTGCGCCGCGCCGACCAGTTGAAGAACGACTTCGTGCAGCACGTCTCTTACGAGCTGCGTTCGCCGCTGACCAATATCATTGGCTTTACGGATCTTCTGCGCACGCCCAGCCTCGGCACCTTGAATGATCGGCAGATGGAATATGTCGAACATATCTCCACTTCCTCTTCTGTTCTTCTGACGCTCGTCAACGATATTCTTGATCTTGCAACGGTCGATGCCGGCATCATGCGGCTGAACTATGCCGAGATCGAGCTGAACGAGCTGATCGACGACGTCTCCATTCAAATTGCCGACCGCCTTCAGGAAAGCAATGTGACGCTGGAAATCATCGCCTCAGCCGACCTTGGGTCGCTGGTGGCCGATCCGCAGCGACTGAAGCAGATCCTCGTCAAACTTCTTGCCAATGCAGCTAATTTTTCCCCTGAGGGCGCTGCTATTTCCCTGGTTTGCCGCCGCGAGGGCAGAGACTTTGTGTTCTCGGTAACCGATCGTGGGCCCGGCATGTCGGGAGAAATGATCGCCACTGTCTTCGATCGATTCGCAAGCGGGGCGCGCAGCGGCAAACGTGGCGGTGCGGGACTTGGCCTTTCCATCGTCGACAGCTTCGTCAGCCTGCACCATGGAAGCGTATCCATCGATAGCCAACCTGGTCGCGGAACAACGGTCGTTTGCCGGATTCCCTCGGGCGACATACCGCATTCCATCGCTGCTGAATGACGTCAGAAAAAATCACGATCACGGTCGACCTCAAGGACGCAGCTGCAACGGATCAGCTTGGCGAAGATCTGGCGCTGGCGCTTCGCGTCGGCGATTGCCTGGCGCTATCAGGCGATCTTGGTGCGGGAAAATCATCGCTTGCCCGGGCGCTTATCCGCGCCATGGCCGAGGACGAAGCGCTTGAGGTCCCAAGCCCGACCTTTACCCTCATCCAAAGCTACGATCTGCGGATCCCGATTGCGCATTTTGATCTCTACCGCCTCTCGGATGCTTCGGAATTGGACGAACTCGGCTTCGATGAGGCATTGCAAAACGGGATCTGTGTTGTCGAATGGCCGGAGATGGGGGGCGATGCCCTACCCGCGGACAGAATTATCCTGAGGCTGGAGCACCAGGGCAGCGGACGCCGTGCGGCGATCGAAGCCGCCGGGCGCCAGCTCGAGCGTATCCAACGCGTTTTCTCCATTCGCAGCTTTTTGACGAAAGCGGGCTATAGCGAGGCGAATCGCCGTTTTCTGACAGGCGACGCATCTTTACGCGCTTACGAAGCCATTTATGCAAAGGGTCAGCGGATGATCCTGATGGATTGGCCGCCTTTGAAGGATGGGCCAGCGGTGCTCGATGGCAAACCTTATCCAAAGGTCGCACATCTGGCAGAGAATGCTTATCCGTTTGTCGCCATTGCGACGGAGCTGCGTGCAAGAGGTTTTACGGCGCCGGCCATCTACAACGTCGATTACGAAAAGGGAATTCTGCTCGTCGAAGATCTTGGGGGCAATGGTGTTCTCGACGAGAACGGCATGCCGATCGAGGAACGGTATCGTGCTGGCATTGCGTGCCTTGCGCATCTGCACGCCCTGCCATTTCCCCGCGACATCACGACCGGCGAAACACACATTCATCATATCCCGGACTTTGATCGGACGGCGATGAAGATGGAGGTGCGGCTTCTGGTCGACTGGTATCTGCCATGGCTGCGCAATGGCGCTCCCGTTACCGACGATGAACGCAATGCCTATCTCGATATCTGGGACAGGTTGATCGACCGTCTTGAAACTGCCGAAAAGAATCTCCTGCTGCGCGACTATCATTCGCCAAATATCCTCTGGCAGGATCATCGACAGGGAATTGGCCGTATCGGCCTCATCGACTTCCAGGACGCCATGATCGGTCCGACCTCTTATGACGTCGCTTCGCTCGTCCAGGACGCAAGAGTAACGATTGACCGACGACTTTCCCAAGTTTTGATGCAGGACTATTTGACCCTTCGACGGGCCAATGCGTCCTTCGACGAAGCAGCTTTCATGGAAAGCTGGTCAATCATGGCAGCGCAGCGCAATTGCAAGCTCGTCGGCATATGGGTGCGTCTGACCCAACGGGATGGGAAAAGCGGCTATCTCAGACACATGCCGCGGACTCTTGCCTATCTCAAAGACACGTTGAACCACCCAGCCCTTGCACCTTTGCGAAACTGGTGCATACAGGTAGGCATCGAATTCAACGACGTATAACAATCAAATGACCATAAAACAGGGAATGGTGCTTGCGGCGGGTCTTGGCACACGCATGCGGCCGATCACCGATACTCTTCCCAAACCGCTCGTCAAAATCAGCGGAAAGCCGTTGATCGATTACGCATTGGATGCACTGGTCAAGGCGGGCGTCGAGCGGATCGTCGTCAATATCCATCACTTTGCCGAACAGATGCTCGAGCATCTTCAGAACTATCGCGATGCCGAGATCATCATATCCGATGAACGGGATGGCTTGATGAATTCCGGCGGCGGTTTGGCAAAGGGCTTGAAGCTTCTGGCGCGAGAGCCGACTCTGGTCATGAATGCCGATCTCTTCTGGATCGGAGAACAAGAGCACAAGTGGAACAATCTTGATTATTTAGCCGGATTCTACGATGCGGCGCGCATGGATATGGCAATGCTCTGCGTCGATAACGCCGATACGACCGGCCATAACGGCAAACTCGATTTCAACATGGATGCCGATGGTGTGCTCACGCGCTATCAAGAGGGCGATCCCGATCCGGTCGTCTATGCCGGCGCGATCGCGCTTCACCCAGCCCTGCTCGATGATGCGCCGAATGGACCATTCAACCTCAATATCTATTTCGATAAGGTCATTGCGAAGCGCCGCCTCCTCGGCACAAAGCTAAGGGGGCATTGGATCACGGTCGGCACGCCTGAGGCTATAGAGCAGGCGGAGACAACCATTCACCGCTTTGGAGGACTTTCGTAAGGGATGGCGGAGCGTCACAGACCACGTGTTCTGACAATCCATCCCGGCTTGCCCTTTTTGAAGACGCTGGCCGAAACGCTTTGCAACGGAAGCCTCATCCCCTCGTTCCACTATGACGGCAGTGATCCCCTCTCGCTCGCGAAGGTCACGATCTATCTGCCAACCCGCCGTGCCGTGCGCGTGCTTCGCTCCGAATTCGTGGATCTTCTGGGCGGGCGCTCGGCTATTTTGCCGCTGATTCGCCCCCTTGGCGAAACGGATGACGACAGCGGTTACTTCGATGAAGCTTTGCCTGCGCAACTCGATCTTGCTCAGCCGCTGCCAAACACGGCCCGTCTGCTTGAGCTTGCGAAGCTGATTCTCGCTTGGCGGAACCGATTGCCTGACATCGTCCGCAGCATTCATGATGATTCGCCCCTTGTCGCGCCTGCCAGCCCTGCTGATGCGATCTGGCTTGCTCGGAGCCTTGCAGAACTTATCGACGCCGTGGAAACGGAAGACGGGAACTGGAAGGACCTGGAAAAGCTGAAGGCTCAGGACCATGCGATGTGGTGGCAGCTCACCGCAGAATTCCTGCAGATCGCCAGTGCATTTTGGCCAGCGCGCCTCGAGGAACTCGGACGATCATCTCCTGCTCGTCATCGCAATGCCATCCTTCGAGCTGAGGCGCGCCGCCTCGCGACAACCCGCCATTCCGGGCCGATGATCATTGCAGGGTCGACCGGCTCGATGCCGGCAACGGCGGATCTGATGGCCGCTGTCGCGCAAATACCGGAAGGCGTCATCGTGTTGCCTGGCCTCGACCTCACCATGCCAGACGAGGTATGGGCAATGCTGGCATCGGACGAGGACCCGGCTTTGCGCACCGATCCGGCCAGCAGAAGCCATCCTCAATATGGACTGATGCGCCTCTTGGAGAGACTGAAGATCAAGCGCAGGGATGTCGAGCCGCTCGCTTTGCCAGCTTCAAAAATGGCGATGCGATCCAACGTCATCGCGCGGGCGCTTGCGCCTGCACAGGCAACATCAGCTTGGAGCATTTGGCGAGAGGATCTTCCCAAGGATGCCCTTGAGGAAGGCTTCGATAATGTGTGCTTGATCGAGGCGTCGAACGAGCGCGAAGAAGCGACAGCCATCGCCATTGCCATGCGTCTGGCCTTGGAGCAGCCGGGACAGGGTTCAGACAGCCAGGTCGCGCTGATTACGCCTGACCGAAACCTTGCCCGCCGGGTCAAAGCGGAACTCGCGCGCTATGGCATCTTCGCCGATGATTCTGCAGGGTCCCCGCTTGCCTCCACGCCGCAGGGGGAAATTCTTCGGCTGCTCCTCGAGGCTGCCTTGCGCGCTGGCGATCCGGTCGCGATTGCCAGTCTCCTGAAACACCCGCTGACGCGGCTCGGCATGCCGGTCGACATGGTCAGGGAAGCTGTCGAAGCGCTTGAGGTACTCGCCTTGCGCGGGGGCGTCGCCAGCGTCCATATCGGCGGTCTGGAGGGGCTGCTTGAGCGCCAGATGACGGAGATGGCGACGGACCGCCATCTGCCTCATTGGCGTCGGTCGCTGCCGGCCGACGCTGTAGACAGCGCACGCCTGTTGACCAAAGCCATTTCCGACGGGCTTTCGCCTCTCATCTTGGCCTCGTTGCCCGATGCCGACAACGGCTCTTTGCCGACATTGACGCTTGCAGATTGGGCGGAGCGAACCGGCCGGGCGCTGGAAGCCCTGACGCGCGACGAGACCGGCAATCTTTTGAGCTTATGGGGGAATGAGGCAGGCAGCGAGCTTGCCAGCCTGCTCGGCGAGGTCATCGATACCGACGGCCAGATCGAGGCGACGGGGCCGGAGTGGATCGATATCATGTTGGCTTTGACGACCGGCCGCAGCGTGAAGCCACAGGCGTTGAGCCACCCCCGCGTCTTTATCTTCGGAACGCTCGAAGCGCGCCTTCAAAGCGTTAATACGATCATTCTAGGCGGTCTGAATGAGGGAAGCTGGCCAGGCCAGACGACGAACAATCCCTTCGTCTCCCGCATGATGAAAACCGAGATCGGCCTCGAGCCGCCGGAACGACGGATCGGCCAGCTGGCACATGACTTCGAGATGGCAAGCGGGTCGGCGCAACTGATCTACTCCCGCGCCTTGCGGCAAGGCGCGACCCCGACTGTTGCGTCCCGCTGGCTGCAGCGCCTTCTCGCCTTTGGCGGCAAAGATTTCGAGGCCGGTCTAAAAAAGCGCGGCGAACAATATCTTCAATGGGCCAAGCTGATTGATCAAGGCGCCGCACAGGCCTCAGCCGAAAGACCGGCACCGCGTCCCCCGCGCGAGCTACAACCCCAGTCTTACTCCTTCAGTGAGGTCGGACGCCTGCGGCGCGATCCCTATGCGATTTATGCGCGTCGTATTTTGCGGCTCGATGCGGTTGAACCCTTCAATCGAGATCCTGGCGCCGCCGAACGCGGAACGCTTTATCACGCCATTATCGATCGCTTCATCCGCGAAGGGCATAAGGCGGGTACGCCAGACGCTGAAGAAGCGATGCATCTTATTCTCTCAGAGCTTTTCGATATGGAGCAGCTTCCGGCCCATATCGATGCGATCTGGCGGCCGCGCTTTCGCGAGGTGGCGCGGGCTTTCCTTCATTGGGAGGCGGAACGGCGGAACGACATCGTCAAAACCGTTACCGAAGTTCGCGGCAGCATCGTGCTGGAACCTGTCGATATTCAGCTTCGCGGCGTAGCTGACAGGATTGATCTCAAGAAGAGCGGCGGCGCGGACATCATCGATTACAAGACCGGCTATAACCCCTCGCCCGCCCAAGCGCGCGCACTGCTCGACCCGCAAGTTCCTTTGGAGGCCGCGGCCTTGCAAGGCGGCGCTTTCCGCAGTGTTGGAAAGCAGGCGCCGCAGGATCTCCTCTATGTCCGCCTCCGGCCCGGCACGCGTTTCCAGGTCGATATCGTCAACAACGAGGCGACCAAACGGTCTGAAACCGCGCGTTCTGCCGCGGAGCTTGCCGCAGCCGCCATCGAACAACTCGTAAAGTTCGTATTGCTTCTCCAATCTGGAGAGCGCGGCTTCACGTCCCGGCTCATCCCGGCAAAGCAATTCGAGTATGGCGGAGAATACGACCATCTGGCGCGTGTCGCGGAATGGTCGACCGCGGAAAGCGAGGATGATGTCAATGAATGACGTTTTTCCCCTTCCCGAAAGCGATGAACCGCGTGAGTGGGTCAGCTGGACCACGATCCAGCAGACCATCGCATCGGACCCGAAGCGTTCCGCATGGGTATCTGCCAATGCCGGGTCCGGCAAAACCCATGTTCTGACGCAACGCGTCATACGCCTTCTTCTGGCAGGCGCACGCCCATCAGCAATCCTGTGCCTTACCTATACGAAGGCTGCGGCATCGGAGATGTCCAACCGCGTATTCCAACGTTTGGCGGATTGGGCTGTACTCGATGATGAGGCGCTCAGTCAGCGCATCGCCGCCATCGAAGGCGCGCAGCCTGATCGGATAAAGCTAGCCGAGGCGCGCCGGCTTTTTGCAAAGGCGCTTGAAACACCTGGCGGACTGAAGATCCAAACGATCCACGCATTTTGCGAGGCATTGCTGCATCAGTTTCCGCTAGAGGCCAATGTTGCCGGGCATTTTTCCGTGCTGGATGATCGCGCTGCCTCCACCTTGCTGACAGAGGCAAGACGACGGTTACTGACCGCGACCACAGAGGACGATAGCCAGCTATCCGAAGCCTTTTCGCACATTCTCAACCTCGCCGATGAAGCCGGCCTCGAGGGACTTCTTGCCGACATAGTTGCACAACGTAATGCAATTCAGCGCTTTCTTGCCTATTCCGCCGCCAGAGGTGGTACCGAGCACGTTTTGCGGGCAAGGCTTGATCTGTCGCCTACCGACAGTGAAGCAACTATGGCAGCGAGATACTGGCCGCTGCCCGGTCTTCAAGGACCCATGCTACAGCTTTATCTCGATGTTGCAGCAGACAAGGGCGGGGCAAAGCCGCAAGAGGTTGCCGCAAACCTACGATCCGTCGTCGGCCAAACAGACGTTGTCGAGCGGGTCCGGCTTCTGGAGCGAATTTTCCTCACTCAGGACGGACGGCCAAAGTCGGATCGCGAGTTTCTTGCCAAAGCCATGCTTGCCCATTCGCCTGTGTTGGCAGAGGCCGTCGATGCCGCGCGCGCGCATGTTGCAGCCTGCCGCGACAGACTCAAAGTCGTACGAATGTTTGAAGCAACCCGAGCGGCCCTCATCCTTGCAGAGCGTTTGAACCGGGATTATGACGCGTTAAAAAAGCAGAGAAGCCAGCTGGACTTCGAGGATTTGATCACTCGAACCGCCGACCTTCTGACGAAATCCGGCGTCGGACCATGGATCCATTATAAGCTGGACCAAGGCATCGACCACATCCTCGTGGACGAAGCGCAAGACACCAGCCCCATTCAATGGGAAGTTATACAATCTCTTGCAGAGGATTTTTTCTCCGGGGAGAGCGCGCGGACCACGCTCCGCACCCTTTTCGCCGTTGGAGATGAAAAGCAGTCGATCTACTCTTTCCAAGGTGCCAGACCAGAGCGGTTTTCCGAAGAAAGCATGCGGACACAGCGACGCGTGTCTTCCGGGGGGCAGCTTTTCTCCTCTGTACGCCTTCCCTTGTCGTTTCGTTCAACAGCGGACGTGCTGGCTGCCGTCGACCATATTTTCAGTAGCAACGAGAACGCCCGCGGATTGAGCGCACAAGCCGAGCCGGTGGTCCATCGTTCAAGCCGTATCGGTCATCCAGGCGCCGTGGACCTTTGGGAAATGATTGCGCCAGCCGAGACCATCAAGGATGAAGACTGGACGGCCCCCTTCGATGCTACGCCGGAAACAGCGCCGCCGGCCGTTCTGGCAAGGCGAATTGCCGACACCATCGCGACGCTCGTCGGCCGGGAAACGGTCGTTGAAAAGGGTCGGGAGCGAAGGATAGAACCTGGCGATATTCTGGTGCTCGTGCGAAAGCGCGACTCGTTCGTGACAGCACTTACACGCGCTTTGAAGCATCGCGGCCGCGACATACCGGTGGCCGGTGCAGACCGCTTGGTCCTCACAAGCCATATTGCTATTCAGGATCTCATGGCACTCGGTCGCTTCGTCTTGCTACCAAAGGACGACCTCTCACTCGCTTGTCTTTTAAAAAGTCCGCTCTTCGATCTGACGGAGGATGATCTCTTTGAACTTGCTGCCAAGCGAGAAGAGACGGAAAGCCTTTGGGAGCGCTTACAGACCGCAGCGCAGATATTACCACACTATGCAATCGTCGTTGGCGCACTTCGGACATTCATAAGCCAGTCCAAGCAGTATTCGGTGCACGATTTCTACAGCCGTGTCCTTGGGCTTCACGGCGGCCGGCGCAAGTTCCTTGGTAGGCTGGGAACCGAGGTCAGCGACATCATCGACGAATTCCTGACCTTCACCCTTGATCATGAGACCAACGGGCTGCCGGGGCTGCAATCTTTCATTTCAACGCTGGAGCTTGAAGCGCCAGAGGTAAAGCGCGAACAGGACAAGGATCGCAACGAAGTCCGGATCATGACGGTACATGCCTCCAAGGGCCTGGAAGCACCTGTCGTCTTTTTGGTGGATGGCGGTGCCAAGGCGTTTTCTTCCTCGCATATGCCGAAACTACGGCTGATCAAGAGCGGACATGATGAACCGCCGACCCCTGTATGGGTACCGCTCGGCGATCTCGGAAATGCGATCACGGAAAAGGATGGGGAGCGCATCCGATCATTGGCGGAAGATGAGTATCGGCGCCTTCTTTATGTGGCCATGACGCGGGCTGCCGACCGTTTGATCGTCTGTGGTTACCGTGGAAGCCGCGCCGCCACCGACAACTGGCATACGATGATTTCGAAAGCCTTGAGCAGCGGGCATCCTCATGTTGCGCCGGCGCGCTTTCATGGCCCCGACGGCGAATGGGAAGGATTTAGCTGGCGCACACCTTCCATGGGTTTGACCTTTGAGCGCTTTGAGGAAGAGACCGAAGCCGATTTCCAAAGCGATCTTCCATCAGCGCTCGGACGGCCATTACCGCCGCAAAGGCAATTGCCGCGTCCGCTCAGCCCTTCCGGTGCAGGCACCATGGTCGATGACGAAGCGGATGATACCGTTTTTGTGTCGCCGCTTTTCGATAAGGGCCATGGCAGCAGCTTTGCCTTACAAAGGGGACGGCTGATACACCGGATGCTGCAAATCCTGCCGGATCTGCCTCGGGAAGAGCAAGATGCTGCTGCGAGCCGGTACATCGAGCGCGCCGCGGGATTTTGGCCGAAGAGCGAAAAGCAAAGCCTTAAAAGCACGATTCTTACGCTTCTGCAGGCTAACCTTCTGCAACCATTCTTCTCCGGGCACTCGCAGGCCGAAGTGTCCATCATGGGCACGCTGGATTTGGACGGTACCCAATTTGCCATCTCCGGCCGGGTCGATCGGCTCACTGCCTTGGAGGACCGGGTCGTGCTTCTCGACTACAAGACAAACCGCAGTGCACCTTTAAAAGAAAGCGATATTGCTTTTTCCCATATTGCTCAGATGGCAGTATATCGTCGCGTGCTCGAAGCGCTTTACCCGGATAAGCTGGTGCAATGCCTGCTGGTTTATACACAGAACGGCAGCATCTTTCATCTCAGCGACATGGCTCTTACAGCGGCCCTTGCTCGCCTTGGCGCAAAATGAAATAGAAAAGTTGAAAATTAGGGTTTAGCATCCCACATTCTTGGCAACACAATTCCGACAAAGGAGCAGCCTGATGGCTACCGTCACCGTCGACATGAACAACTTCCAATCGGAAGTTCTTGAATCCGCAGAGCCCGTCGTTGTCGATTTTTGGGCTGAGTGGTGCGGTCCTTGCAAGATGATTGCGCCTAGCCTCGAAGAAATCGCGGTTGAAATGCAGGGCAAGGTCAAGGTTGCCAAGCTCAACATTGATGAAAATCCTGAACTGGCCGCCCAGTTCGGCGTGCGTTCCATTCCCACCCTTGCCATTTTCAAGGGCGGCGAAGTCAAGGATATTTCCGTTGGAGCGAAGCCGAAGACAGCTTTGTCAAACTGGATTTCAACAGCTGCCTAAATTGGTTTGCTAAAGACCAAGCGTCATCAAGAACCCGGCATCTGCCGGGTTTTTATTTTGGCGGGGTGCCATTCTCTGCAAGGACTTCACCAACGAGATAAAGCGATCCGCCAATCAAGATGCGCGGTGGAGCGTCTCCAACATTCATGTGGCTGGCGATCAGGTCCAAGGCCTCTCCGACCGACGACATGGGTTCGGCCACGAGCCCCGCATCGTAGGCGGCATTGGCAAGGACGACCGGGTCGATCGTCGCATCGCTGTTGTTTACGGGAACGCAGTAGACTTTCTCAGCGAGCCCCTTAAATGCTCTGAAGTATCCGATAGGATCCTTCGTGTTGATCATGCCGGTGATCAGGTAGAGGGGGCGCGGCGACTTTTCCTCGAAATTGGCAATTGCCTCGGCGATGACTTCACCAGCGCCTGGATTATGTCCTCCATCAATCCAGATCTCGGCTCCCTTCGGCGCACGAGCTGCCAGTTGTCCCTCGAACAATTTCTGCAAACGGCCCGGCCATTCGACCGATCCCATCGCTTTTTCCATCATATGCTCAGTGACGTTGAACCCTGCCGCCTTCACTGCGCGAATAGCCGCTGCTGCGTTGGAATATTGATGGCGGCCCGGAAGCCGCGGCAGCGGAAGATCGGCAAGTCCGTATTCGTCCTGGTAGACGAGCCGGCCATATTCCTCATGCGCCAGGAAGTCCTGCCCATAGATCGCCGTCGGACACCGCAGGCGTTCTGCTGTCGACATCAGGACGTCAAGTGCAGCATCATAAGGCTGCTGGCCGATCACAACAGGATGACCGGACTTCATGATACCCGCCTTTTCAGCCGCAATCAGTTCAACCCGATCACCAAGGTATGGCTGATGATCGAGGGAAATTGGCATGATTACTGAAACAGCGGGACTGGGTATGACGTTGGTTGCATCGAAACGACCACCGAGGCCAACTTCAAGAACAACGGCATCGGCGGGGTGCTCCGAAAACAGGATGAAAGCAACAGCCGTCAGAATCTCGAAAACAGTAATCTTCTGTCCGTCATTGGCAGCGGCTACTCTGCGAATAGCTTCCGCAAATACGGCATCCTCAACGAGCCTGCCCGCTCCGCCAGGAACACCGATGCGGTAGCGCTCATGCCAGTTCACGAGATGAGGCGACGTATGAACATGGACGCTGTGACCGCCTGCCTCCAGAACCGCACGGCAAAAGGCCGTCGTCGACCCTTTGCCGTTGGTGCCTGCGACATGGATAATCGGAGGCATCTTTAAATGCGGATTGCCGAGTTTCTCAAGAAGCCGCGTAATCCGCTCAAGCGAGAGGTCGAAACCTTTCGGATGGAGGGACATCAGCTTTTCAATCTCGCGGTCTGCTTCGCTCACACCTTGTTCGTTTCTGACCGCCATAGATCCCTCGGATTTGGTTTGGCCCGCTTAAGCGCTCGCGGCTATTGCAACGGGTGGGCTTGCTGCATCATTTGCTGCAGAGGCTGGCTTCTTCATTGCAATCTTGAGAAGGCGCGCCAGCGTCTCGGGAATATCGTGACGCTTGACCACCATGTCCACCATGCCGTGCTCAAGGAGATATTCAGACGTTTGGAAGCCTTCCGGTAATTTTTCGCGGATCGTCTGCTCGATGACTCGCTTACCTGCAAAGCAGATTTCAGCACCTGGCTCGGCCAAATGGATATCGCCCAGCATGGCGTAAGACGCCGTGACACCACCGGTGGTCGGATTTGTGAGCACCACGATGTAGGGCAAGCCGGCTTCCTTGAGCATATCGACGGCAACGGTGGTGCGCGGCAACTGCATCAGTGACAGGATGCCTTCCTGCATGCGGGCGCCGCCTGATGCCGGGAACATGACAACCGGGCACTTTTCGGAAATCGCACGTTCAAATGCCTTCACGATAGCTTCGCCGGCAGCAATCCCCAAGGAACCGCCCATGAAATTGAACTCATGAACAATGGCAACCACCTTCAGACCGTGGACTTTTCCGAGACCGGACAGGATCGTGTCTTCCTGCTCGGTCTTCACGCGGCTGTCCTTCAGGCGATCGCTATATTTTTTAGAGTCGCGAAATTTTAGCGGGTCCTGAGCGACCTTCGGCTGCGGGAACGCTTCGTATTCGCCGTTATCGAAAAGATCGATCAGACGCGCCTTGGCCGGCATTTTCATATGGTAGCCAGAGGCAGGAATGACCCACTTATTGTCTTCGAGATCCTTATGAAAAACCATTTCGCCCGTCTCGGGGCACTTGATCCAGAGGTTTTCCGGGACTTCGCGGCGTCCCAACATCGAGTTGATGCGTGGACGGACGTAGTTGGTGATCCAGTTCAAGGTCAAAACTCCTGATTGACAAGTGTCAATGTGAGATAATTATTCGGCAGCAACAAGGCGAGCCGAGCGAACGCCGGAAGACAGGCTACGCACCAAGGTCACAACCGCTGGAACGGTCTCGCTCGTTGCACCATCTTCCGGTGTAAGGCTCGCTGCGATCTGGTTGACGATCGCGGTGCCGACCACCACGCCATCGGCAGATTGGCCAATGGCTTGTGCATGCTCGGCCGTCTTGACGCCAAAGCCGACACAAACCGGCAGATCCGTGTGCTCCTTGATGCGACGCACGGCTCCGCCGACGAGCGACGGATCCGGCAGCGCCGAACCGGTAATCCCATTCATTGACACATAATAGACAAAGCCCGACGTGTTCTTCAAAACGGCGGGCAAGCGCTTGTGGTCCGTCGTCGGGGTGGCGAGACGGATAAAGCTAATGCCTTTTTCCAGTGCCGGAATGCAGAGTTCGTCATCCATTTCCGGCGGCAGGTCGACAACGATCAAGCCGTCGATACCGGACTTCAGCGCATCGTCCAGAAAACGTTCGACGCCGTAGACGTAGATTGGATTGTAGTATCCCATCATGACGATAGGTGTCTTTTGGTCGCTCTCGCGAAACGCGGCTGCCAACTCGAGCGTCTTTTCGAGTGTTTGGCCTTTCCTCAATGCGCGCTGACCAGCCGCTTGGATGGCGGGACCGTCGGCCATCGGATCGGAAAAAGGCATGCCAAGCTCAATCACATCCGAGCCCGCTTCAGGCAAAGCCTTCATGATGGCAAGGGAAGTCTCGTAATCGGGATCACCACCCATAAAATAGGTCACGAGCGCAGGACGATTTTCGGCTCGCAACGCAGCAAAACGTTCGTTCATCCGTGCCGTCATGCCTGTCCACCCATGCCAAGAAGCTTCCCAACGGTGAAGATGTCTTTATCGCCACGCCCGGAGAGGTTCATCAAAATAATCTCGTCTTTGCCCATCTTGGGCGCGCGCTTTACGATTTCCGCAATTGCGTGCGATGGCTCAAGCGCGGGAATGATACCTTCCACGCGTGTCAAAAGCTGGAATGCTTCCAACGCTTCGTGATCCATGATTGGAACGTATTCAACGCGGCCGATGTCGTTGAGATAGGCGTGTTCAGGTCCGATCCCGGGATAATCGAGGCCAGCCGATATAGAATGGCCTTCCTTGATCTGCCCGCCATTATCTTGCAGCAGATAGGTGCGGTTTCCATGAAGAACACCTGGCGATCCCGCCGTGATGGACGCGCAGTGCTCCTCACCGCTAAGACCCCTGCCGCCGGCTTCCACGCCGACGATCTTTACATCGGGATCATCCAGGAAGGAATGGAAAATGCCGATGGCATTCGATCCGCCGCCAACGGCAGCCACCACCAGATTGGGCAGACGGCCTTCCGCTTCGAGAAGCTGCTGGCGAGCCTCGGTGCCAATTACCGACTGAAAGTCACGCACCATTTCGGGATAAGGATGCGGGCCTGCAGCTGTCCCGATGAGATAGTAAGTGTCATCGACATTCGTGACCCAGTCGCGCAGGGCCTCGTTCATGGCATCCTTCAAGGTGCCGTTGCCAGAGGTTACGGCCTTCACCTCAGCGCCGAGAAGACGCATACGGAACACGTTCGGCGCCTGACGCTCGACATCCGTAGCACCCATGTAAACGACGCAAGGAAAGCCGAAGCGAGCTGCGACGGTCGCTGAAGCGACGCCATGCTGACCGGCGCCAGTTTCAGCGATGATGCGCGTTTTACCCATACGTTTGGCCAGAAGGATCTGGCCGATACAGTTATTGATCTTGTGCGAACCCGTATGATTGAGCTCTTCGCGCTTGAAGTAGATTTTCGCGCCGCCAAGTTCGGCAGTCAGTCTTTCGGCAAAATAAAGAGGGCTCGGACGGCCGATATAGTGGGTTCCGAGATGTTTGAGCTGCGCCTGAAATTCCGGATCGCCCTTTGCCTTTGCCCATTCTTCCTGCAGGTCTAGGATCAACGGCATCAGGGTCTCGGCGACGAAACGACCACCGTAAATGCCGAAGCGGCCGTCTTCGTCCGGGCCGGAACGGAATGAATTTGGTTTCAAGCTCTGATCCACTTTCAACTCCCTGAGGCGGCGGAAAGGTGCGAGGCCTTGGCAACCGCGTCGAAAAATCCGTCAATCATATCGATGTTCTTCACGCCCGGCGCTTCTTCAACCCCGGATGATACATCTAGTCCTCGGGCACGGGTCGTGGCCAAGGCCGCTGCAACATTGTCCTTGTTCAGGCCTCCGGAAAGCATGTAATTGACGTTTTCGTCAAGCTGCTTCATCAGAGTCCAGTCAAACGAGACCCCATTACCTCCAGGAAGTTCAGACCCTTTTGGCGCCTTGGCGTCGAACAAAAACCGATCAGCTATCCCTATATAGGAATCGATGCGCCTCAGATCATCGGCATCGCGCACCGAAAATACCTTCATGACGGGCAGGCCATAAAGCATTTTGACTTCGAGAACGCGATCTGGGGTTTCGTTACCGTGGAGTTGAATCAAGTCCGGCTTTAAAAGCGACACGATTTCATCAAGATCGTCATTTGTGGGATCGACGACAACGGCAACGATTTTCACTTTTCCGCGCACTGCCGCAACGGCTTCGGCCGCATCAGCCGGTTCGATGTAACGCGGGCTCTGTTCAAAGAAAATAAAACCAATATGGCTTGCCCCACGAGCAACCGCGCGCTCAATGGTTTCGGGCGTCTTCAGGCCGCATATCTTGATATCCGGTTTCATGCGAGCGAAGTGGCACGAAATGACGCTCAAGTCGAGCCAAATCACAGGGATGCTTCATTTTAACGCTTCTGCAAAATCGGCCTTAATCGAAGTCAATGGCGTGAAGCCGGCTTCCGTTCTGCTTCAACCAGGACTTTGCCTCTTCCATCCTGGGACACAGCTTTTGGCAAAGAGCCCAAAAGCGCGGACCGTGGTTCATTTCCTTGAGATGGGCCACCTCATGCGCCGCCAGATAGTCGATCACAAGAGGAGGCGCCATCATGATGCGCCAGGAGAAGCTCAAATTGCCACTTGATGAGCAAGATCCCCAACGGCTGCGAGTATCCTTGAAGGAAATAGAGCCAATGTTCGCTCCAATCGATCGGGCATGCACCCGCGCGCGTTCTTCAAGATCAAGTTTCGCCTGCTTTTTCAGAAAGGTGGCAATTCGTCTACCGGTATATTCGGGAAGACCGCTCACCTTCAGGATCTTTTGATCGGCGAGCGTCACGGCTTCCGTCAACCCGCGCAGACTGCCGGTGAGGACAATACGGTGATCCTCACCCCTAAAGGGAATAATACTCCCATCGCTGAGGTCGGTGTCGATCACCAATTTGGCAAGTCGCGTCTTCAGCCAACCGCGGTGCCGGTCGATGAAGTTATCGACTTCGCGCCGCATCAGACCCGGGGGAACGGTCATATTGAGAGCTTTTCCGCCGGGCTCGATCCGCAAGGTAATACGTGTCGCCCGCTCATTCTGCTTGATGGTGAGTGGCAGGAGCCTTCCGTCAACGTCCAGCATTCGCCGCTCCGGCGGAACGGTTTTACGGGGGGAAATTTTCTTCCGAAGCGGCGATAGAAACATAGCGATTAGCTACCGCAAAATCACGCCAACGGGAATCGTCCCGGCCTCATTTTCGCAAAACTTGCACTGGAATGAGCCACCGGGGCAAAGCGTATTTCATTGAGAGCGCGAATGTCGGTGTCAGCTCAGAGAAAGAAGAGGCTTTACGGCGTTTTTCCAAAAGGCGGTGATCGCATAAAAAAGGCCGGCATCGAGATGCCGGCCCACTGTCAAGATCAACGCATTAAGCCCTTGTGAATTCAGTCACGGGACCCGAATCGCCGCGCGAGTTGCGGCGCTCGCGCATGAAGCGATCAAACTCTTCCTGATCCTTGGCTCGGCGAAGCTCGCGCATATACGAATCGAATTCTTCACGCATCTCATCAAGCCGGCGGCGCTCTTCTTCAAGGCGATTCAGCTCAGCAGTCCGCCATTCGTCGAAGGCGACGTTACCGGTTGAAAAGTGCGAATTGTAGCGCTGGTATGGACGCTTCAGCCCGCCGAAGAAGCGATCAGCAGCATCGTTTGCGTCGCGTTTGAAAGAACGCAGACGTTCGCCGAAGATAATGTAAGCAAGCATTGCCAGACCAAGCGGCCAGAAGACCACGAAGCCGAGCACCATCAACGCAATCGTTGCCGGGGTCCAATCCGGCCGGAGCAATGCAGACTGGTTCATTGTTTCCCATCCTTCATCTGCGTTCGACGGAATCGCGAACGCCCGATTTGGATGTGGTTAAGCCGCTTTGGCGGTTCAAGGCGGCAAAGTCGGGGGTCTGGTTAATTACCTGTTTCGTAACGAAGAAATTATATAGCCGACCAGCATCACGCCGTTTGGGATTGCTCTCGTGCAAACCGAATGATGCGCGGCGCGATTTCGCTTCTAAAGCGTGAACCGTTGAAAACGCCGTAATGCCCTACATCCGGCTGGAGATAATGTAACCGCTTCTCCTGCCGGATATTGCCACAGATTTGATGCGCAGCCTGAGTTTGTCCAACGCCGGAAATGTCGTCGTTTTCACCTTCGATCGTAAACAGAGCGACGTTCTTGATCGCCATTGGATCGACAAACTGGCCGCGATGCAGAAGCTCACCCTTCGGAAGAGCATGGTTGATGAAAACCCGCTCAACGGTCTGGAGGTAGAATTCAGCAGTGAGATCCATGACGGCCAGATATTCATCGTAGAACTCGCGATGCTTTTCCGGCTCCCCGTCATTCTTAACGAGGTGCAGGAAGAACTCCCGATGCGCAACGACATGTCGATCAAGGTTCATCGACATGAAGCCGGAAAGCTGGAGGAACCCGGGATAAACTCGTCTTCTGAAACCGGGTTGCGGCCAGGGCACTTCCATAACGGCGTTTTCGGCAAACCATTCGATCGGCCGCTCTACCGCCATTTTGTTGACGGCCGTCGGATTGATCCTTGTGTCGATTGGACCGCCGATCAGCGTCATCGAAGCAGGCGCGTGCGGATCCGAGCCTGCCTCCATGATGGCGGTCGCAGCCAGAACCGGAACCGACGGCTGGCAGACAGCAACCACATGGGTGTTGCGACCCAGGACATGAAGCATCTCGACGAGATAGTCGACATAGTCTTCGAAATCGAAATGCCCTTCCTCCAAAGGAACCATTCGGGCATCAATCCAGTCGGTGATGTAGACATCGGCATGGGGAAGCAGCGCTTCGACTGTGCCGCGCAACAGTGTGGCATAGTGCCCCGACATCGGCGCAACAACGAGAATACGCGGTTGATCAGGTTGATAGTCAGCAGAAGTCGTCTTTTCGAAATGAAGAAGACTGCAAAAGGGCCGCGACCACACTCGCTTTTCGACAACGGAAACTGGTCGGCCATCCATGACGGTTTCATGCAGGCCGAATTCAGGCTTTGCATAACGGCGCGTCATGCGCTCGAACATTTCCAGACTTGCCGAGATCGTGCGGCCGAACGCAGTCTGTGCCCAAGGGTTCAGCGGATTGTCATAGGCCCGCCGCGTCGCCTCTGCGGCGATGCGAAAAGGAGTCATCGCCGCATGATTGAATTCATAGAGGTGATAAAACATAGGCCATCTCCTCCGACGCTCGCTAAAGAAGCCTCCATCTCCAACAAGGCCGATGCGGCAGCATGATCAATTTCTGCCCGATCGGCAAGCATACGGGCAGAAAATAAGCAAATAGCGCGTTCCCACAGCGTCGTTTCGATGACGGCAGGTCACGCCGTCATCGAGGGCGCCGATGATCAATGTCATCAAACGTCTGCGACGAAGGTCTGCTTTTGCGTACCCAATCCCTCAATCCCGAGTTCGACGACGTCGCCAGCTTTCAGGTAGCGCGGTGGTTTCAGGCCCATGCCGACACCAGGAGGCGTTCCTGTCGAAATGACATCGCCGGGCATCAGCGACATAAACTGGCTAAGATAAGAAACCAAGAAGGCAACGCCGTACACCATGGTCTTGGATGAACCATTCTGCATTGTCTCGCCATTGACCTTCAGCCACATGCCAAGATTTTGCGGATCGGGTATTTCATCCTTCGTAACAAGCCAAGGCCCCAGAGGACCGAAGGTGTCGCATGATTTGCCCTTGGTCCATTGGCCGGATCGCTCCGTCTGAAACGCACGCTCGGAAACATCATTCGTAACACAGTAGCCGGCTACGTAATCGAGCGCTTCGGCTTCGGATACATATTTCGCCTTTTGCCCAATGACGACACCGAGCTCGACTTCCCAATCGGTCTTCTCGGACCCGCGAGGGATAACCACATCGTCATTCGGACCAACGATGGCGGAGCTTGCCTTCATGAATATGATAGGCTCCGGTGGGACTGTTGCACCTGTTTCTGCAGCGTGATCGGAGTAATTCAGGCCAATGCAGATGAATTTGCCTGTCCCGGCCACGCACGGGCCATATCTGTCCGGTGCTGTTTCCGGCAGGGAAGACGGATCAATGGCCTGGAGGCGTGCAAGACTATCCGGGGAGATACCAACACCGCCGATGTCGGCGACATGCGCAGAAAGATCGCGAATTTTACCATTCTGGTCCAACAGAGCGGGCTTTTCCTCTCCGGGTTTTCCAATGCGCAGTAGTTTCATCAGAGCTTTCTCCTCTAGCTTTGCTTACCTATGAACAAATTATTCATCCGTGTCACCAGGCTTTTTCGAGGGCGCCGCTCTCGAAGACACCGCAGTGTGATGCCTTCGCGATTGGCAAATGGCTTCAGAACATTTTACGATGCCGCGCTATCTTTTTGAATGGAAACGCTATGACAAAAAGTAACCACCGCGAATCTTCATTTCCTATCGATTCACTCTTCCTGGACCGCTGGTCGCCCCGAGCGTTCCGCGATGAGGCGATTTCGGAAGAACAGATACTCTCTATACTCGAGGCGGCACACTGGGCGCCGTCTTCGTCCAATCAGCAGCCCTGGCGTTTCATCTATGCCCTGAAGGGTACGGAACAGTGGGAAAAGGCGCTCGAACTCCTGATAGAGTTCAATCAGGGATGGGCTCAAAACGCTTCTGCTCTCGTCTTCATCGTCTCGCGAACATTTCAAGGCGAAGTCGATGGCGAGCGCAAACCGAGTTACTCGCATTCCTTCGATGCCGGAACTGCCTTTGGTTTTCTCTCTATCCAAGCACATCTTGCTGGCTTTCATACCCACGGGATGGGCGGCATTCACTACGACAAGATCAAAGAGGCCTATGCGATTCCGGATGGCTACCGCGTGGAAGCGGCAGTCGCCATCGGGACAATTGGCGATAGAGACACGCTTCCCGACAAACTGCGCGAGCGAGAAGTTCCGAGCAGTCGGAAGCCGCTGTCTGAAGTGGCCTTCAACGGTACTTTTACCGCCAACTGATGGCGCTGATCTCGCTGATCGACCCGTATCCAGCTTTAGTCGTTAAAAGCGAAACGGCGCGTCATGAAGGCGCGCCGCTACTTATTCCGGTTGATCTTTTTTTGCTCGACGAGGCGAATACGAGCGAGGAGAGATTAGATATCGAGATTTGCGACGTTGAGCGCATTATCCTGAATGAATTCGCGACGAGGCTCGACTTCATCGCCCATCAGTCGTGCAAACAAGCCGTCGGCATCGGTAGCGTCGCTGACCTTGACTTGCAGAAGCGAACGCACATTCGGATCGAGCGTGGTTTCCCACAACTGCTCGGCGTTCATTTCTCCTAGCCCCTTGTAGCGCTGCATGGTTAGGCCCTTGCGGCCAGCTGCGAAGACAGCTTCAAGCAACGCCCTTGGACCGGAAATCTCAGTTTCTCCGTCCCGCCGTGCTAATACAGGTGACGTCTTGTAGATTTCTTGAAGACGGCCGGAGAGGTTGTCGATGAGGCGCGCATCTTGCGAACCGAGAAGCGCCGTGTCGAGGAAGACGACTTCTTTGACGCCACGGACCATTCGCTCAAAACGCAGCCCGCCGTCGTTGGCAAGACTGCCTTGCCAACCGCGTTCCGTTTCTTCGGCAATCATATCAAGGCGTGCAGCGACCTCGGCCGTCAATTCTTCAGCACGGCTGTGGAGCGCCTCGGCATTCAAGGCTCCTGCAATCGCGGCCTGTTCAACAACGGAGCGGTTGTAACGGGAATGTAGATTATCAAGAAGCGTGCGAAGACGAAGCGCATCCTGAATGACCTCTCGAAGGTCCTGGCCAGCCCGCACTTCGCCATTCCCGAGCGTCAGCCTTGCTTCATCGAGCCCCTGGCCAATCAGATAATCCTCAAGTGCCTTTTCGTCTTTGACGTACTGAACCGACTTGCCGCGGGTCACCTTGTAGAGAGGAGGCTGAGCTATATAGAGATGGCCGCGTTCAATCAGTTCCGGCATTTGACGGAAGAAGAATGTGAGAAGCAGCGTGCGGATGTGGGCGCCGTCAACGTCAGCGTCTGTCATGATGATGATCTTATGGTAACGCAGCTTATCGGCGTTGAACTCATCTTTGATGCCGGTTCCGAGCGCAGTAATCAGCGTTCCGATTTCCTGGCTCAGCAGCATCTTGTCAAAGCGCGCACGCTCGACGTTCAGGATCTTGCCTCGCAGGGGCAGGATTGCCTGGTTTTCACGCGAACGTCCCTGTTTCGCCGATCCGCCGGCCGAATCGCCCTCGACAAGAAAAACTTCTGACTTGGTGGGATCGCGCTCCGAACAATCCGCGAGTTTGCCTGGCAACGAGGCAATGTCCAGCGCGCCCTTGCGCCGCGTGAGTTCACGCGCGCGCCGAGCCGCTTCGCGTGCCGCCGCGGCCTCTACCACCTTGCCGACCAGAATTTTAGCTTCTGCCGGATGCTCCTCGAACCAATGGCTGAGCGCCTCGCTCACAAGGCTCTCAACGACGGGCCGTACTTCTGAGGATACGAGCTTGTCCTTGGTCTGAGAGGAAAATTTTGGATCCGGAACTTTCACGGAAAGAACGGCAGTTAGGCCTTCGCGGCAATCTTCGCCCTGAAGGCTGACCTTTTCCTTTTTCGTAATACCGGAAGTGTCGGCATAAGAAACGACCTGGCGGGTGAGAGCGGCGCGGAAGCCCGCCATATGCGTGCCGCCGTCGCGCTGCGGAATGTTGTTGGTGAAGCACAGCACGTTTTCATGGTAGCTGTCGTTCCACCACATTGCGACTTCCACCGTAATGCCGTCTTTTTCGCCGCGGATAGCGACTGGACGATTTACCAGCGGCTTCTTGGCACGATCGAGATAAGTCACGAAGGCTTCAAGGCCGCCCTCGTAAAGCATTTCTTCCTGCCTTACGTCGGAATGACGCTTGTCCGTTAGCCGGATTCTGACACCTGAGTTCAGAAATGCAAGTTCACGCAGACGCCGCTCAAGCGTGTCGTAATCGAACTCGGTCATCGTGAATGTTTCCGAGCTTGGCATGAAGGTCACTTCCGTGCCGGAGCGACCTTCCGCCTCGCCAGTGACGACAAGCGGAGCATCGGCGACACCGTGCGTGAAGCTCATCTCGTGAACCTTGCCGTTACGGCGAATCCTAAGCTTCAGCCAGACCGAAAGAGCATTGACGACGGAAACGCCAACGCCATGAAGGCCTCCGGAAACCTTATAGGAATTCTGGTCGAATTTTCCCCCGGCGTGCAGCTGGGTCATGATGACCTCGGCCGCCGAGACGCCTTCGCCAGTATGAATGTCGGTCGGAATGCCGCGGCCATTGTCCGTGACGGTCACAGACCCGTCCGCATTGAGGGTCACAGTGACAATATCAGCATGGCCGGCCAAGGCCTCATCGATGGCGTTGTCAACCACCTCATAGACCATATGATGGAGACCGGAGCCGTCGTCCGTATCGCCGATATACATGCCGGGACGTTTGCGAACAGCATCCAGCCCTTTCAACACCTTGATCGAATCGGCACCATATTCGGGGACGGCTGTATCCGTCACGTTCGTATCGCTCATACTGTCTAAGAATTCCCTGTTGCGGAGGTCGCGAGAAGTGACGCGAATCAGCGTCTCCGTATCGTTTTAGAATATAGGTTTTCAGCCGATTTTCCCAATAGCCGGCCCTTAAAACCACAAGAAAACGGGGGATTATAACGCTTTTATGGTGTCTTGGCTTTGTTTTTCTAGAAGCATATCGATTTCGGCAATTCTTGTCGTGTCCAAGTCTCGAATTTTAGCGGCTAGCTTGTTGGCCAAAGCCGTATACTCAGGTGGCAAACCGGAAGTGTCGATGACAACGCGGGGATCGGAACATCGTGCAACCGCAAAAAGTTCGTCCGCTTCATCCCAGATGATGTTGAAGTAGCCGGCAACGCGCTGCAAAAATTCGAAGCTTGGAAGCCCGCGCTTGCCGTGCTCGAGGGCAGAGAGATAGGCAGGTGAAACTTGCAAAGCCATGGCCATCTCTTTTTGCGATACGCCTTTTCGGGCGCGCAAGCGTCTGACCGCTTCACCAAAGGGTGTCATGCTTCTTCCCCATGTCGGCGGGCAAGTCTGATGTAAAGCGCCCCCTCCCCGCCATGATGGCGCGCCGCTGTTTCGTAGGAGGAGATCAGGTGCCGGAAGTCAGGCTTTGAAAACCAGAGCGGCACTGCCCTTTTCAGGGCGCCATCGCTGCCATAGGAGCTGCCTTTACCGGTTATGACAAGAACGTGGCGCAATCCGCGCTGATGCGCCCTGATCAGAAAGTCGAGGAGGACGGCATGTGCCTCGTCCTGAACGAGGCCGTGAAGATCAAGCCGCGCCTCGAGCGCAACACGTCCTTTGGCAATCTTCTTCTTCACAGGCCGTTCAAGCGGGTAGTGTATGCCCGACGGCTTCTTCTTGACCGGTCGATCTGGTTCTGCTTGGGCAGGCGTTAAATGCGATCGTCCCGAAGCCATGGCGTGAGTTGCCTCCTGCTCAAACGCCTCCACGTCATCATCGGACATTCGTTCGGGATGAAGGGGCCGTGCGCTGCGTGCCACCTTGCCCCACAAAATGCGCTCTTCGCTGCTCAGCTTTCTGTCTTTGCTCATGACAGAAGTCTCGCTACGGCCTGCTTCGGCACGAGGATATAAAAATCCGCCGGATGGCGCACGGTCCCGGCAAGCTCGCCAGCAGTGAAACCTGAACCGGTGAAGATGTCGCCGCGCTGCGGCCCGACAATCGCAGATCCGGTGTCGAGAGCCAGCATGAGATGCTGAAACGGTTGACCTTGGTCTAGGTGTTTGAGCGTCTCCGCGCTGATGAAGAACGGGAAACCGAAACTGTGAATCGATCGGTCAACGGCAAGCGATCGACCCGCGACCAAGGGAACCTTGGCCGCAGCAATCGGCCCTTTCGAGAGACTTGGCGAATCCGTTTCGCGGAAAAAAATGTAGGAGCGGTTATGCCACAAGATCTCATCGACGCGATCGGGATGCTCGTTCAACCACTGACGGATCGATTGCATCGATATCGCCTTTGTCTCAATCTCGCCAAGCTCGATCAAGCGTTTCCCGATAGCCGAAAACGGGTGGCCAGCCTTTGCCGCGTAGGTTATCCGTTTGACGCGACCGTCAGGATAAACAAGCCGACAGGCGCCTTGAACATGGGCAAAAAAGACGTCGACCTTCGATTTTGCCCAAGCGATTTCAAGTCCCTGACCTGCGAGGAAGCCACTATCGATGGCGGCTCGATCCGCGTAGGGCTTAATTTCGTTCTCGACCATCCGGCCAAACGCATAGGACGGATCGAGGTCCGCCGGTCTGTTATTGTCATCAAGATCGATAAGATCATCTGGTCTGCGATAGAAGGGATAGCGGAAAACCGCGTCGAGACTATCTGAAACCTCGACCTCAGGTTCGTAAAAGGCGGTTACGAAACCACGCTGTCCGGCTAGTTCGCGGACTTTGACGGGTTGGCACATGTTCTCGAAGAAGGATCGTGCTTCGGCGGCAGTCGATGGAGCAAACCCTCGTACCGCGGCAAGCAGTGGTAGGAGGTCGTCACTGCCCAGCCCCGTCGACCCCGTGCGGTAGGGTTTGACCTCCGTGATATGCCGGTAGCAATCCTCCATAGCGGTAAAAAGGCTGGAAGGATTGTCGTCCTTCCAGCCCGGCAGTTCGTCGAATGCAACGGCCTCTAATGCAAAATCCGCCGGTCGATCACTCATGTTCCGATTCGGTGGCCACCAGTTTCCAGTTGGGGTCGCGAGAGCGCGTGTCGCGAGCGAATGTCCAGATATCGTTGACCTCCGCGACGTTCTCGGCATCTCCTTCGACAAGCTTGTTGTCCTTGTCATAGGTGGCAGAAATCAGCTGGCTGATGATGCGCAGCGTCAGTTGCGCTTCGGGACCCTTGACTTCCGCCTGAAGGATTTCCGCCTTGTCGATACCTATGAATGTCGATTTCACTGTCTGGCCCCTATGCTCACGCTCTGAGATCGCAGCATCAAAACCTTCGTAAACCTCTTTTGAAAGAAGATTCTTGAGCGTCTGTCGATCGCCTGTCGCAAATGCCATGACGATCATTTCATAGGCCATGCGCGCGCCATCCAAAAATTCTTTTGGCGTAAAGGATGGGTCCGAGCGCACGAGGTTTCTTAAAGCCTCGTTCAATTGAGTGCCGGCCGGTGCGAAAGCGTCGATCTTAGCAAAGCGGTCTTCTTCGTCCGAACCCTCGCGGCGTGGCAAAGTCACCACTTTCCCTGCGTCAGGCGCGTCCTCGGTTGAAGTATTTTGAAGACCGTAGGAATCGCGTGGCGGCTTTTCATTGCCTGTGCGACGGCCAAGAACACTGCGAAGCTGAAGAAAGATCAGCACCGCAGCAACGAGGAAGAATAAAGTAATGAAGTCGCTTGAGCCCATAACCTACGCATTTGCCAATTAACATTTCTAGTTTCTATACCCATATAGTCCGGTAACACAGATGATTCAAATGGCGGCGCGTTTGCCGCAGAAAGGACCCGGCTGGAGGTCGGGAAAGAAGATGCGTCCTTCCATGCTTCCTATTGTTTTTCTCCTGATGCCGCTCGTCGAGATCGCGGGCTTTGTGATCGTCGGTAAGGTTCTCGGGCTCGGCCTGACCTTGGCGCTCGTCATCTTAAGCTTCGTCTGCGGAGTTATTCTCCTGCGGCGACAGGGTCTCGACATCTTGCGGCAGATGAGGACACAACAAAGATCAGGTCAGATGCCTGGATCAGAATTGTTAAAGCCGGTCATGTCGGTGGTGGCGGCGCTGCTCCTGATCGTGCCGGGCTTCGTCACCGATATTCTGGCGCTTCTTCTCCTTGTGCCGGCAGTGCAGGACCATGTCTGGCGGTTCATTTCAAAGAGAATGTTCGTCATCAAAACTTCGGACGGATTTACTCGCGGTCAACCGAAATCACCCGCTGGGCCGGGCGTCGTCGATCTCGATGCTGACGATTACCGACGTGAGCCAGACCCTCATTCGCCTTGGTCGGGTAAACGCCTTGGCGATCAATAGGCACCGCGGGCAAGGGTTGTAAGGCATTGGCCGAAGTGTTAAGGCGGGCGCAAAGAACTGCTTTGAGGAAAGACAATGGCCGACGAAAACAACGCTACTCCAGGCAAGAATCCAAGCCTTACGATTCTTGCGCAGTATACCAAGGATCTGTCTTTCGAAAATCCAGGTGCGCCGCGTTCGCTTCAGTCGCGCGATAAGGCGCCGGCCATTAACATTAGCGTCAACGTCAATGCCAACCCTTTGTCCGACACAGATTTCGACGTCATTCTGTCGTTGAATGCCGATGCCAAGGATGGCGACAAGACCGTCTTCCACACAGAACTGGTATATGGCGGCGTTTTCCGTATCGAGGGCTTCCCTCAAGAGCATATGCTGCCGGTTCTTTTCATCGAATGCCCGCGGATGCTTTTCCCATTTGCACGTCAGATTATTTCGGACGTCACACGCAATGGCGGCTTCCCTCCGCTCATGATCGATCCGATTGATTTCGCGCAGATGTTCGCACAGCGCGTTGCCGAAGAGCAGGCGCGGGGCAATGGCAGTGTGATGCCGAACTGATAAGGCCTTTAACGGGCGGACGAATGAGAGCCAGGCGCTGTGCCTGGCTTTTTTAGTTTAGCCTTGAATATTTCGCCCAAATTCCATTGCCTCCAAGTTGCGCGACCAAGGCATCATGGGCTGCCTTTTCCGCTGCTGTCACTCTTGGCTCTAGAGGGCGAACCCGAGGCGCAAGATCGATGACGATATCGTCAGAGGAATTTTCGGCTCTCTCTCTATCGCCGTTGGCAGAGCCGAGGCTGAGCGCTGCCTGCCGACCACCAATCATTTCGATATAGACTTCGGCCAGCAGTTCGGAGTCAAGCAGTGCTCCGTGCCTGGTGCGATGCGAGTTGTCGATACCGTAGCGTCGGCAAAGAGCGTCTAGAGAGTTTGGACCCATCGGATGTTTACGACGGGCAAGAGAAAGGGTGTCGATGACCTGATCAGGCGAGACCGGAGGCATACCGAGCCGTGCGAATTCAGCATTGATAAAACCCATGTCGAAGGTCGCATTATGCGCGACCCACCTCGCCCCTGAAAAAAATTCGATGATTTCGTTGACGACAGCTTCGAAAGGCTGCTTATCGCTCAAAAACTCGTCACTAATGCCGTGAACAGCGAGCGCTTCAGGATGAACCTTTCGGTCTCCTGGATTGATATAGATATGCAGGCTACGACCTGTTGGAAAATGATTGAGAAGCTCGATGCCGCCAATTTCGATGATGCGATCAAGCTGATTGTCGAGGCCCGTCGTTTCCGTATCGAAAATGATTTCGCGCAAAGTCCTAGCTCCTACTCGCGTTTCCGCTTTTTAGTTTCTCGATGAGTGCGAGGACGTCCCGCCTCGCCGGCTCAATGCCACGGCCAGTATCAATGATGAAATCCGCACGCTTACGCTTTTCCTCATCTGGCATTTGCCGCTTCATGATCAGTTCAAACTTTTCCTCGCTCATGCCGGGTCGCGCAAGGACCCGCTGTCGTTGAATCTGTGGATCGGCGCTCACGACGACGACAAAATCAACGCGGTCCTGCGCTTTCGTCTCAAAGAGAAGTGGAATATCGAGAACGGCCAATGTCGCGCCCGCGCGTTTCTGCTCCTTCAAAAATTCATCCTGTTTTTGACGAACAAGCGGATGCACGATCGCTTCAAGAATTGCAAAGTCCGCCGGCTTGTCGGCAAGCCTTTTCGAGAGAGCCGCACGATCGACAGCGCCGTCGCGAATGACCTCAGGAAACGCTGAGCCAATCGGCCCGACTGCTTCTTCCTGATAGAGCGAATGAACAACGGCATCGGAATCGCAGACCGCGATACCAGCCTCCTGGAAAAGCCGTGCGGTCGTCGACTTTCCCATGCCAATCGATCCCGTCACGCCGATGGTCAGCATCAATGACGATCCATATCCTTCAGGACCAGAGATCGAAGAACCTCATCGACCACAGGACGCCTGCCAAACCATTTCTCGAATCCGGGAACGGCTTGATGAAGCAGCATGCCAAGGCCATCGACGGTCTCAAATCCCTGTTCCTTCGCCTGACGCAAGATCGGCGTCATGAGGGGCACATAGACAATATCGGTTACAACCGCTTTCGATAGAAGAGGGGAAAAATCTATGACCGGCGCTTCGCTGTCATCCATTCCGAGCGAGGTCGTGTTGATAAACAGGCCTGCGCCCTTCATGATCTCCACAAGAGCCCCACTTCGATGGGCATGCACATTCATTCCAAATCGATCGGCTAATTCCTGCGCCCGCTCAACCGTCCGATTGACGACATGGATCTCGCCAATCCCTCGCTCGCGAAGCGCTTGAATGACAGCCCGGGCTGCGCCGCCTGCTCCCAGCACGACGGCGCGATCCACCTTATCCCAATCGGGTCGGCGCTCGTCGAGATTGGCAAGGAAACCGTAGGCATCGGTGTTGGTCGCATACAAGCGCCCTTCTTCCCGCCAAAGCGTATTGGCTGCGCCAATCTCTTGCGCTGTTTCATCTGGCCGATCCGCCATCTTTAGAGCTGTTTCTTTGTGGGGTATCGTGACATTGCCGCCGACATAGAAGGATGTCTGAGATTTCAGCTTTTCAATAAATTCGGCAAAAGCGGAGGGCTCAACCTCCACCGCTGAATATTGACCTTCTATACCGCAGGATTTCAGCCAGTGCCGGTGGATGATGGGAGATCGTGAATGACCAATGGGATAGCCGGCGACGAAGGCTTGAGTGGGAAATGTTTCACGTGAATCAAGCATCGATCAGTCCGAGATCCCTGAGCTTTTGTAAAAGCGGCAGCATGGGCAAGCCAATGATGGTAAAATAATCTCCTTCGATGCCTGAAAAAAGCTGGATGCCCTGCCCCTCAAGCTGATAGCCGCCAACACTCTTTTTTACCTCATCGCCGATACGGTCGAGATAAAGATCGATGAAGTGTTCACTGAGCTCACGCATAGTCAGTCTTGCTTCGGCAACATGTTCCCAGACCACCTCATCGTTCCTGACCAAGGCTATGGCACTATGAAGAATATGGGTCCTTCCCGACAGCAGTTTTAAATTCTCGCGCGCCTCGTCTCGCTCTTTCGGCTTATGAAACACACGATCACCAAACGCCATGGTCTGATCTGATCCCACGACGAGAGCATCGCGGTGCTTCGCACTCACATCCCTTGCTTTCGCCTTGGCGAGAACAAGCGCAACCTGTCTGGGCGACGCTTCATCCTTCTCTAGCGCCGCCTCGATTTGACGCTCATCAATATCGGCGGGCTGTGCGGTGAAGGAGAGGCCAGCATTTTCCATCAAAGCGCGGCGAAATGGACTGGAGGAGGCAAGCACAAGCATGGTGGTCGTCTGACTTTCTCTGAAGTTGACGAAGGCCATTAGCGCAGCTTTGGGCGTAGGGCAACGATCGCGGCCGCCGTTTCCTCGATGGAGCGGCGCGTTACATCGATCATCGGCCAACCATGCTTTGCTGAAAGCGAACGCGCGTATTTCAGTTCTTCGGCGATCGCGGCTCTATCGACATATTCGCCGCGATCGAAGCCTTGGGTGGTGCCGAGCACGCGGTTTTCGCGAACCTGCGAGATTCTATCGGATGTGGCGACGAGGCACACGATTAAGGGCTTAGTTGCCTTGAAGAGCATGTCCGGCAAGGGCAAGCCCGGTACGATCGGAATATTCGCTGTTTTGATCCCGCGATTGGCGAGATAAATGCTGGTAGGTGTCTTTGAGGTTCGGCTGATGCCGACCACGATGACGTCAGCCTCATCATAATCCTCCGGCATCTGGCCATCGTCATGATCCATGGCGAAATCAAGCGCTTCAATCCTGGCGAAATAGTCGCGATTCATGATGTGCTGAGCCCCGACACGCCGCCTCGATGGCGCGCCCAGATAAATCTGGAATGCGCCGAGAACGGGTTCGAGAACATTGACACAGGCAACGCCGATCTCAGCACAACGACTATCAATGATGGCAGCAAGCTCCTGATCAACGACGGTGTAGAGAACGATACCCGGTTCGCGATCAATGGCTTCCAAAACGGGAAGAAGCTGTTTGCGATTTCGAATCAAAGCATAGACATGCTCGATTGGCTGCGCACCCCGGAACTGAACCGACGCGGCGCGCCCTGCTGAAATAAGAGTCTCTCCGGTAGAGTCAGAAATGAGGTGCAAATGGAAGAAGTTCGGACGGTTCTCCAAGCTATTTTCCGCAATCTGTTGAAAACTAGGGATAGATCGGAGCTAACGGCGAGGCGGGTCGGAAGGCAAGGGAAAACCTTTAAGGTTGTCCACATTCGGCTTTTTCCAGATTGGGAATGAAGGCACTTGTGCAAACTGGGGAGAAGAGAAAGTTAGGTCAGGTAAATCCACAGGTTTTCCACAAAAACGGGATTACGGACTACTCTGTAAGTGTTTGAGAAAAATGAATAAAACGGAATTCCTGCGCTTTTCATGGCTTATAAGCGTCACGCTATTCCGGCATTCCCGGTTTAACGCGACCTTTGGCCTCAATGGTGGACGGATTTTAATCCTTGATAGACACAGACTCTAAGAAATAGAAACTCTTTAAAATAGATTTGTATTTTTAAGGACGAGGGTTTGGATAACTCACAGCGCAGGCTAATGAGGGTCATTTCAGGAGAGACGTTGACCCCTCCCCCCATCTGGCTGATGCGTCAGGCTGGACGATATCTTCCAGAGTATCGCGAAACGCGAAAGGAGGCTGGGAGTTTCCTTGACCTTTGCTACAGCCCCGAGAAGGCCGTCGAGGTCACCCTTCAGCCGATTCGGCGTTACGCTTTTGATGCCGCCATTTTATTCTCTGATATTCTTGTTGTTCCTGATGCCCTGAGACGCAACGTGCGCTTTAGCGAGGGGCGAGGACCAGAGCTCGATCCGATCGATGCTGAAGGCATCGCGCGCCTGAAGGCGGATAACGTCATCGAGCATCTTTCTCCTGTCTTTGAAACGGTAAAGCGGCTTAGGAAGGAACTTCCATCGGAGACGGCTCTGCTTGGTTTTTGTGGTGCGCCATGGACAGTTGCTACCTACATGATCGCCGGCCACGGAACGCCTGACCAGGCGCCAGCCCGTCTTTTTGCCTACCAGAACCCAGGCGCATTCGAAGCTCTTTTGTCGATCCTTGCCGACATTAGTGCTGACTACCTCGTGGCGCAGATCGATGCGGGCGCTGATGCTGTCCAGATTTTCGATTCCTGGGCCGGGGTGCTGGGGGAACGCGAATTCGAAGATTATGCCATCAAGCCCGTCACGCGCATCATCGCTGCGGTGAAATCCCGACGACCTCAGGCGCGGATCATCGCCTTTGCCAAGAATGCCGGATATCTCTTGAAGGACTACCGCCGGAAAACGGGTGCCGATGTCATAGGCCTTGATTGGTCCGTTCCACTTTCCTTTGCAGCCGAGCTGCAGAAAGAAGGACCCGTCCAGGGCAACCTCGATCCCATGCGGCTGGTGGCTGGTGGACATGCGCTGGAAGACGGGATTGACGATATCCTGCATCATCTTGGTCAAGGTCCACTGATCTTCAACCTCGGCCACGGGATCGTTCCGCAAACCAATCCGAACCACGTGACGGCTTTGGTCAATCGCGTCAGGAAGGCGCTCTAGATGGAAATGCCGACATCCGAAAAAGCGGGTCATAAAGCGAGATTACGCGCTGCCACGGCTTTGATGGTATTCGCTGCGCTGGCGATGGCGCTCGTGATGTGGCAGCCAGACAACCTCTATGTCTGGGTAAAGGCACTCCACATCATTGCGGTGATCTCATGGATGGCCGGTCTGTTCTACCTTCCGCGGCTCTTCATCTATCACACGGAGGCGGAAGTCGGATCCGCAAGCGCAGAAACCTTCAAAGTAATGGAACGTCGTCTTCTGAAGATCATCATGAACCCTGCAATGATGCTGACCTGGATCTTCGGGCTTTATCTTGCCTGGGAGGGCTTCAGTTTTCAGGGTGGATGGCTGCATGCCAAGATTGCGCTGGTCATCGGTATGACGGGTTTGCATATGCACTTCAGTCACGCCGTCCGAGCCTTTTCGCGCGATGAGAATAGGCATACGACCCGCTACTGGCGTCTGATGAACGAAGGGCCAACAATCTTGATGATATTGATCGTCATTTTGGTGGTGGTAAAACCTTTCTAGGGCTAAATCGGCGTTAAAATTTACAAGAATGTTCATCCCCCTCTTGCGGGCGGGATTACGAGTCGCTATTTTCCGCGCATCTCCTCTCGTGGCATGTATGTAGAGTTCATTCGCCTGCCGAATACAGCGCAGGTCAGATCATCGACCACATCGCCTTTCTCCCTTAAATACCAAGCAATGGTCACTTCATGGCTGAAATGAAGCTTCAAGAACTCAAAAGTAAGTCCCCTACGGATCTGTTGGCTTTCGCCGAATCACTAGAGGTCGAAAACGCCAGCACGATGCGCAAGCAGGAACTGATGTTTGCGATCTTGAAGGTGCTCGCAAGCCAGGACGTGGAAATTATCGGCGAAGGCGTTGTCGAAGTTCTGCAAGATGGCTTTGGCTTCTTGCGCTCCGCTAACGCGAATTACCTTCCAGGACCTGACGATATTTATATTTCGCCGTCACAAATTCGGCGTTTTTCGCTGAAGACCGGGGATACAGTCGAAGGTCCTATTCGCGGACCAAAGGAAGGCGAACGCTATTTCGCACTTCTCAAAGTCAACACGATCAATTTCGATGATCCGGAAAAGATCCGTCACAAGGTCCACTTCGACAACCTGACGCCGCTTTATCCGAACGAGCGTTTCAAGATGGAGCTGGACATTCCTACGTCCAAGGATCTTTCGCCGCGCGTGATCGATCTGGTCGCTCCGCTCGGCAAAGGTCAGCGCGGTCTGATCGTTGCGCCACCGCGGACTGGTAAGACTGTTCTTCTTCAGAACATCGCGCATTCTATCACCGCAAACCACCCCGAGTGCTATCTGATCGTGCTGTTGATCGATGAGCGGCCTGAGGAAGTGACGGATATGCAGCGCTCCGTGCGCGGCGAAGTTATCTCATCCACGTTTGATGAACCTGCTGTACGGCACGTTCAGGTGGCTGAGATGGTGATTGAAAAAGCGAAGCGCCTCGTCGAACATGGCAGAGACGTGGTCATTCTCCTGGACTCGATCACGCGTCTCGGCCGCGCCTACAACACGGTCGTCCCTTCATCCGGCAAGGTTCTCACCGGCGGTGTGGATGCAAATGCCCTGCAACGTCCGAAGCGCTTCTTTGGCGCTGCGCGTAACATCGAAGAAGGTGGATCGCTTACGATTATTGCAACTGCCTTGATCGATACGGGTAGCCGCATGGACGAGGTGATCTTCGAAGAGTTCAAGGGTACGGGCAATTCGGAAATTGTCCTCGATCGTAAGGTTGCTGATAAGCGTATCTTCCCAGCAATGGATATCTTGAAATCCGGTACGCGCAAGGAAGACCTTCTCGTACCAAGGCAAGATCTGCAGAAGATCTTCGTCCTGCGCCGTATCCTTGCTCCTATGGGAACCACGGATGCGATCGAGTTTCTGATCGACAAGCTGAAGCAGACCAAGAATAACGGCGACTTCTTCGATTCGATGAATACCTAGCCCTTAGCCGGATTCCTCTTTTAAGCCGGTCTTGCTTTGCATGATCGGCTTTTTCTTTTGGTGATGAGCGATGACTGCTAGTGATACGATTTTTGCGCTCTCTTCCGGTGCCGTTCCTGCGGGTGTCGCTGTCATTCGTTTAAGTGGCGCGATGGTGCCAACCATTGTGAAAGATCTAACCGGGTCTCTGCCGTCGCCGCGACGTGCGTCTTTGCGGACGATTCACGACCGTAACGGTGTCGTTCTCGATGAAGCATTGGTTATCTTTTTCCCAGCCCCAAATTCCTTTACCGGAGAAGATTTTGCAGAGCTTCAGGTTCATGGAAGCCGCGCTGTCCTCGCTGCTCTCTATAACTGCTTGCAAAGCTTTCAAGGCACACGCCTCGCAGATGCGGGCGAGTTCTCGCGACGTGCATTTGATTACGGGAAGCTTGATCTTGTAGAAGTAGAAGGCTTAGCGGATCTCATTGCTGCCGAAACCGAAATGCAAAGACGACTTGCTCAGGAGCATTCCTTTGGACGACTGTCGAAGCTGTACGATTCGTGGACGGAACGATTAACCCGTGGGCGCGCGCTGATTGAAGCTGAGCTTGATTTTCCCGATGAGGAGGATGTTCCTGGTTCCGTATCTTCGTCTGTATGGGATGACATAAGCCATCTCGCACGCGAGATCGGCGATCACTGTGCAGGATCGCAAACAGGCGAGATCATTCGAGACGGCTTTAAGGTTGTCATCGCCGGCCGTCCAAACGCGGGTAAATCGAGCCTTCTGAACGCAATCGCCAAGCGCGATGTCGCGATCGTCACAGATATAGCTGGTACGACGAGGGATGTAATCCATATCGACCTCGATATGGAGGGATACCTTGTGAAGCTTTTTGATACTGCCGGCTTGCGGGAGACGGAGGATATCGTTGAGCGAGAAGGAATTCGGCGCGCTCAAATTGAGTTGGAGACAGCCGATCTTGTTCTCTATTTAGAAGACATGTCTGCTCCTTCTAAAGAGCCAGTGGACCGATTCGTTTCCGATACGATCAGGATCGGAACGAAGCGAGATAGAGCGAGTGACAACAACCATAATTATGACCTTGCAATCTCGACTTCGGATGTCCAGGATCTAGATAAGGTATGCGATGCAATTGTTTCTAGACTTCGGAAGAAGCTTGATGTAGGCACGTTCCTGCTGCCGGTGCGCGCTCGCCAAAGGCAATGGCTGCAGGCCTGCGCGGAACAAATCAATTTCGCGCTTGATGCGAAAGACGATCCTCTCGATATCCGTGCTGAGTATTTAAGACGCGCTGGTGATATGTTGGGGCGCATCACAGGGCGCAAAGACGCGGACGATTTACTTGATATTGTTTTTTCGCAATTCTGTATCGGGAAGTGATTCACGTGAAACACTCCCGTTCGAACCCGCTCATTTCGTTTCACGTGAAACCTTTGAGGTGACTCCATGCAAAATTATGATGTGATTGTAGTTGGTGGGGGACACGCCGGATGTGAAGCTGCGGCCGCATCTGCCCGTCTTGGTGCGAAAACTGCCTTGATCACGCATCGTAAGGATACAATCGGCGTCATGTCGTGCAATCCTGCGATCGGGGGTCTAGGTAAGGGGCATCTGGTGCGCGAGGTGGACGCGCTAGATGGCTTGATGGGTCGAGTTGCGGATCGTGCTGGGATCCAGTTTCGAATGCTTAATAAGAAGAAGGGGCCCGCCGTAAGAGGCCCAAGGACGCAAGCTGATCGTAAACTCTATCGTATGGCTATGCAGGCAGAGATAGATGACACTAAGGATTTGGATGTTGTTGAAGGGGATGCTTTCGACCTCACGTTTAATAATAACTGTGTAACGGGCGTTGTCCTCAAAGATGGGCGCTCACTCAGCGCACCTTCCGTGGTCGTCACGACAGGCACCTTCCTGCGCGGCCTCATCCATATTGGGAACGTAAGACGCGCTGGTGGACGCGTAGGCGAAGAGCCGTCCATGGGACTCTCCGAAACCTTTATCAGGCTCGGCTTGAAGCTGGGACGTCTAAAGACTGGTACGCCGGCTAGACTGAACGGAAAGACTATTGATTGGGCTTCGCTGGAGAAGCAGCCCGCCGATGAAGAACTTATCCCGTTTTCATTTATGACCGATCAGATCACGACGCCGCAAATCGAATGTGGCATCACGCGTACAACCGAAAAGACACACAGCCTCATCATCGACAATATCTCCAAATCCGCGATGTATTCGGGACAGATCGAAGGCGTTGGCCCGCGCTATTGTCCATCCATTGAGGATAAGCTCATGCGCTTTGGAGAGCGCGATGGTCATCAAATATTTTTGGAGCCTGAAGGTTTAGATGATCCGACCATATATCCAAACGGCATCTCAACTTCCCTTCCAGCCGATGTTCAAGAGGCGTTCATTCACACCATTCCAGGACTTGAATCTGCTGAGATTCTTCAGGTCGGATATGCCATCGAGTATGACCATGTTGATCCTCGAGAGTTGCTGCCAACACTTGAGGTGAAAAAGCAGCCCGGCCTCTTTCTCGCCGGACAGATCAACGGGACGACGGGCTACGAGGAGGCAGCAGCGCAAGGGCTCGTTGCGGGCCTGAATGCCGCGCGTAAAGCATCGGGTTCTGATCCGATAATTTTCAGTCGCACCGAGTCTTATATCGGGGTGATGATAGACGATCTCACATCGAAAGGCGTTACCGAACCATACCGAATGTTTACCTCTCGTGCAGAATATCGTTTGTCTCTCAGGGCAGACAATGCGGATCTCCGGCTGACGCCGTTGGGCATTCGAATCGGATGCGTAACATCAGCGAGAAAGGTGAAGTTCCAGAATTTCTTAGCGTTGCTTCATCAGGGTCGTGACGCGTTAAAAGCTCTTTCGACAACTCCAAATGCAGCTCGTGAGTACGGTCTGAGCCTTAACCTCGATGGTCAACGACGAAGTGCGTATGAACTGATTTCTCATCCAAATGTCCATCGAGACCATCTATTTGCGATGTGGCCCGAGCTCCGTCAAATCGATAATGCGGTGATAGAGACATTGGCTATTGAATCCTTGTACTCCGTCTACACCGACCGCCAGCATGTCGATGTTATAAGTGTGAGAAAAGATGAAAGCAGGTTGATACCCGCGGACTTCGACTACTCACTTCTCTCAGGTTTGTCGAACGAGCTTCAAAGTAAACTCACCAGGATAAAGCCTCATAATCTTGCCCAGGCGGGGCAAATTGAAGGTATGACACCGGCTGCTGTCGCCTTGATCTTGTCTTGGCTGAAAAGAAGCGAGGCGCGGAAGACTGCATGAGGACGATCCCTGGTCTTGCCGTTTCACGTGAAACAACTGAGAGGCTTGAACACTTTTGTTCGCTATTTTTGAAGTGGTCGAAGACGATGAATCTGTCTTCACCATCAACTCTCGATCAGCTTTGGTCGCGGCATATTGTCGACAGTGCACAGCTGTATCGAATCGAACCCTCCCCCATTCACTGGATTGATCTCGGCAGTGGCGGAGGCTTTCCAGGGGTCATTATGGCGATTCTCTACAGCGAAAGTAATGACGGCTGGGTAGACCTTGTGGAAAGCAATCAGAAGAAAGCCGCTTTCTTACGCGTGGCGCTGATGGAGACCCAGGCTCGGGGAAAAATTCATCCAGTTCGAGCCGAAAAGGCCGCTGATCTTATCCCTTTCTGTGACACGATTTCCGCACGCGCTATGGCGGATCTCGATCAACTGTGCGGTTACGCAGAAAGATGGGTGCTCAAAAATGATAATTTACGCTGCTTCTTTCACAAAGGCCGGGATTATCAGCGCGAGCTGGATGAGGCTCGTAGCCGCTGGAGCTTCGATCTGGTAGAACACCGGAGTGTAGTCGAGACAGACTCTGTGATTTTGGAGTTGCATAATCTTCGACAGAGACGACATTAGCGGAACCAAAATGATGAGCGCCGGACATAATCGTATTATCACCATCGCCAATCAGAAGGGTGGCGTCGGTAAAACGACTACCGCAATTAATCTCGCGACGGCGCTTGCAGCGATCGGTGAGCGGGTTCTTATTATTGATCTAGACCCTCAGGGAAATGCGAGCACGGGCCTTGGGATTGGACGGAGAGACAGGAAGCTGTCATCCTATGATCTATTGCTGGGGGAAAGCTCGGTCGTCGAAGCAGCGTTAGAAACAGCTGTCCCTAATCTTTATATCGTTCCATCAACTATGGATCTGCTTGGCGTTGAAATGGAGATTGCCCAACAGAGTGATCGAGTGTTCAAGTTGCGGCGCGCCCTCACTGAAGCATCGGCAGGCGCTTTCTCATATATTCTGCTCGATTGTCCACCATCATTCAATCTGCTGACAATGAACGCCATGGCGGCAGCGCATTCCATCCTCGTGCCTTTACAATGCGAATTTTTTGCCCTCGAAGGTCTGAGCCAGTTGCTAGAGACGGTAGAACAGGTACGGCGGTCCGTTAATCCTGCTCTTGATATCCAAGGTATCGTGTTGACGATGTTCGATGCCCGTAACAATCTCTCTCAACAAGTTGTTAATGATGTGCGTACGCACCTCGGCGATAAGGTCTACCACACGCTCATCCCTCGGAACGTTAGAGTTTCCGAGGCGCCTTCTTATGGTAAGCCGGCTATCCTCTATGATCTCAAATGTGCGGGAAGCCAGGCCTATCTTCAACTGGCGTCTGAAGTGATTCAGCGTGAGCGCCGGCGACTGGCAGCGTAAGGAGATAGCGATGAGCGAAGATGTATCAAAGCGGCGTCTTGGCCGGGGACTGGCAGCGCTGATCGGCGAAATGGATCAGCCTACGCCAATCGGCGAACAGCAGGCTCCGGTAACTCCCGACCGTCTCGTTCCGATCGAATTCGTGACCAGAAACCCTCGCAACCCACGCCGCGCCTTTAACGAACCTGAACTTCAGGACCTTGCGAGTTCTATTCGGCAGCATGGAATCGTTCAGCCTGTTGTCGTCAGGACAGTCGGGGTTAAGCAGTATCAGATCATAGCGGGTGAGCGGCGTTGGCGCGCCGCCCAGCTTGCCGGTCTTAGTGAAATACCGGTCATTATCAAAGACGTCGATGACAAGACCGCGCTCGAAATTGCCATTGTTGAAAACGTTCAGCGCGCAGATCTTAATCCGCTGGAAGAAGCGCTGGGATATGAGCAACTGATTGCTGAGTATGGCTACACTCAGAATGACCTTGGCGAGATTATTGGAAAGAGCAGAAGCCACGTTGCAAATTCACTTCGTCTTCTAAAGCTGCCTGATCCTGTGCGGGATATGCTGGCCGAAGGCAGCCTTTCTGCTGGGCATGCCCGTGCGCTGGTCACCACCTCTGATCCCACAACCCTGGCGCGGACGATCGTGTCCAAGGGGATGTCCGTCCGGGACGCGGAAAGACTTGCGCAAAATGATATCAAGGCACAGTCGGAACCTGAGCTTCAAAAGGCTCGCCTCCAGCAAAAAGATTCTGACACGCTTGCACTGGAGCGCACCTTGTCAGACTCACTAGGCTTGGACGTCACGATCAGCCATAAGTCTTCCGGGGGTGGGCAGATGAGAATTACCTATCGCTCATTGGAGCAGCTCGAAGAAATTTGCCGCCTTCTGGAACGTAGATAATAGTCTGAGCGCCCTCCCCGCCGTCTATACTGGCTCTTTTACGTTCTCGCCTTTCTGGCGGCCTGCAGCGTTGTTGATAATAGGCAATGGAAAGCCACGCTCTCTTCCAGGGTTTGTCGACGGCGGCTTTGCAGGACTGCAGCTTGAAGCCGCTGCGTTTCGATAGCAATTGCTTCCGCAGACCAGGCCCTCAGCGCTTGTTCGACCAGAGGCTTCCTCTTGAAATGTAGATGCCGACCGAGGGTTTGCATTACCTGACTAGATGATGTGTTTTTGTCGTCCATCTCAGTGCGCATGACGTCAAGCAATTGAAATATTCGTAGGCAGGCCTGAATGACCAGGAAGATCGCCGTCTTCGACGACGTGATCTTTTGCATGGCGTGCAGCAGAGCCTGTTGATTACCTGAAATAACCGCATCGACGGCGTCGTCGACCGAAATAGCACTCGCATCTCCGATGATCTCCTGGACGTGATGCTCCTCGACCACTTCCTCGGATTGGCAATACAGAGCGAGTTTTCTGATCTCATTACGGGATGCAATGCGATCTCCACCGATAAGATCGACAAGCGCCGAGCGCGCAGCTGGCGTTATCCTGAGCCCGGCATCGGCCATTTCTAAATCAATAAGAGCATTCAAAGCGCGGGCGTCGTCTGCATAGCATGCTATCGACGCGACGGCACGGGTCGTCTCACCGATCTTGCGCAGCACGGCACCCTTCTTGAGATCACCTGCCTCTACGATCAAGGTTGCGTCGTTTTCGGTTGCGGCAATATCAGACAAACTGTCAGCTATGTATTTTTCATTCCCCGCGCCGCGGAGCCAGACGAGTTTGTTGCCACCAAAAAGACCGGTCGTCCTTGCTTCATCGGACAGGCGGCCGTGATCCCTTTGTAGATCATTCATATCGAGTTTGACGGTTGCGAATGGATCATCCAAATTGATCCCTGACGCCTTGGCTAATGCCGTCGCACGCTCGGAAACAAGTCCCCGATCCGGACCGTAGACTAAAAAGATTCGGTAGCTTCGCGCAGACCTTTGCAAAAAACCGTCGAACTCATGCGACTTAATTTCCGTCACCGGCAATTGCTCCTTGCATCTCTGCCTGATCCAAAAGACTTTCTGGTGGTATCCGGAAGGCGGTTCTTGAGCATATCATTAAAACGTGACGATGAGTCGACTATGCCGTGCAGCGCCTGTTGCTGCCCCTAAAAATTCCGGTGGGAGCGCAACAACAGCCAAAACGCAGCGGAGTTTATGACCTCCGCCACATTTCAGGTCTCAGATTTTCGAGATCGAACGCGTGAAACCTGGGCTTCCGCTGTTTTGATTCTCAGCGTCCCAGGGCCGAAGCAATGTCGGCACCAACCAACTCGGCAGCTTCGCGGGCCGCTCTGTTTTCGCCATCTCTGATCGCGCGCTGCTTTGCAAACTGTTGCTCGGTGAAGTCCACCAGGGCTGTTGCATAGCGGTTACCCGCCTTGATCACGCGCCCATCGGTCTTTGACTTCAACGTATAGTCGACGCTGACGGTTACGCGGCCCGCGCGCGAATCGTCTGAGATCTGCGCGAGGAGCAGCGTTTCGGTGACATCCGATCGAGCATGCAGTTCTACCGTATAATCGGCTTTAGCAGGCTCGCCAGCGCCCCCTGATGCGAGGAAGATCAATCGGTTGCGAACTTCTTGCTCAATGCGCGTCGTTGCTGCCGAAAACTCAACGGCTTTCAGCTTTTCCACGACACCGGAGCTCTCAGAATACAGAGGCCGCACTTGGCAGGATGCGAGCGACATCATCGCGCCAATGAAAACCGCAAGGCCGACGCGGCGCGTCAGGGTGAAGGTGACGTCAAACGACAATGTTCACAATCCTTTGAGGAACCACGATGATTTTCTTGTGCGCTTGTCCATTAAGCGCACGCTGAACATCCTCCAGAGCAAGTGTCGCCTGGATGACGGCATTCTGATCCGCGTCGCGCGAAATTGTCAATTCCGCACGTTTTTTTCCATTCACCTGAACGGGCATGGTGACGTCGTTTTCTTGGACAAGTGCATCGTCATGGACCGGCCAAGGCGTGTGCGCGACAAGTTCCTTATGCCCAAGCATTGCCCAGCATTCTTCCGCCAGGTGCGGCGTCATAGGCGCAACGATCTGAATCAAGATCTCGGCCGCATTGCGCAGTGCTGCCCTATAGCTCTCGCTGCATGGTTCCTTTGCGACCTTCGTCAGCGGTGCTGCAAGGCTGTTTACGAGTTCGTAGATGCGCGCCACGGCCTTGTTGAAGGCGAGGCGGTCATAATCCTGCGAAACGGCTTTCAGGGTTCTGTGCGCGGCCTGTGAAATGGCCAGCGCCTCTCCTTCGCTAGCAGGGGCGGCCACAATGCCTGACAACGCCTCGGCTGCCTCCGCAATCAGACGATAGAGGCGCTGCGTAAAGCGATGCGCTCCTTCAACGCCTGCCTCCGACCAGATCACGTCGCGTTCCGGCGGCGAGTCCGAGAGAACAAAGAAACGCGCCGTATCGGCGCCATAGGAGGCAATGATATCGTCTGGATCGATGACATTTTTCTTCGACTTCGACATTTTCTCGATCGAGCCGATCAAAACTTCATCGCCGTCCGAGAGCATGAAAGCGCGACGCTTCCCGTCCGCTTCTTCAATGCGAATGTCAGCCGGAGACACCCATTCCCCGTTCTGACCCGACCCACGGCGGTACGTTTCATGGACCACCATGCCCTGCGTGAACAGGCCCTTGAATGGCTCCGTCACGTCCACATGTCCGGTCTCGCGCATGGCGCGCGTGTAGAAGCGCGAATAGAGCAAGTGAAGAATCGCATGTTCGATGCCGCCGATATATTGATCGACCGGCAACCAGCGGTTCGCCACCGCGGGGTTTGTCGGTTGTTCTTCCCAAGGTGCTGTGAAGCGCGTGAAATACCAGCTGGAATCCACGAAGGTGTCCATAGTATCGGTTTCACGCCGCGCGTCCTGTCCGCATTGTGGGCAGGCGACATGACGCCACGTCGGATGCCGATCAAGCGGATTGCCCGGCTGATCAAAGGTGACGTCATCGGGCAATTTCACCGGCAGATCTTGCTTCGGAACGGGCACGATACCGCAGCTGTCGCAATGGATCACCGGGATCGGGCAGCCCCAGTAACGCTGACGTGAAATACCCCAATCTCGGAGCCGGAAATTCACTTTGCGTTCACCCTGCGGCATGTTTCCGATCATTGTGCCGGAAAGCTTGTCGGCAATGATTTCGAATGCTTCTGTCGTGGTTTTCCCATTCAGGAACCGCGAATTGATCATCACGCCATCGCCGTCATAGGCCACATCGCCAACGGAAAAGGTATCGGGATCGCCATCTTTCGGCATCACGACAGGAACGACCGGGAGATTGTACTTGCGAGCAAAGTCCAAGTCGCGTTGGTCGCCGGCCGGGCAACCGAAGATGGCGCCCGTCCCATAGTCCATGAGAACAAAATTGGCGACGTAAACGGACAGTTCCCAGCTTGAATCCAAAGGATGGCGCACGCGGATACCGGTGTCCATGCCCTTTTTTTCGGCCGTCTCGAGTGCGGCAAGTGATGTGCCGGCATGCCGGCATTCCTCGCAGAAGGCATCGATAGCCGGATTCGTTTCAGAAATCTTCTTCGCAAGGGGGTGATCTGCGGCAATTGCCAAGAACGATGCGCCGAACAGAGTGTCTGGTCTTGTGGTGTAGACGACCACTTCACTTTCGCCGTGGGCTGGCGTTTGCGGCGTGATTTCCCAGCGAATGAGCATACCTTCCGAACGGCCGATCCAGTTCTTCTGCATCAGCCTGACCTTCTCCGGCCAGTCTTCCAACGTATCCAGCGCGTCGAGCAATTCCTGGCTGAACTCGGTGATCTTGAAGAACCACTGCGTCAACTCGCGTTGCTCGACGAGTGCGCCAGAACGCCAGCCACGCCCATCGATAACCTGCTCGTTTGCGAGCACCGTGTTATCGACCGGATCCCAGTTTACCTTGGATTCCTTGCGATAAACGAGGCCCTTTTCCATCATGTCGAGGAAGAGCATCTGCTGACGGTGATAGTAGTCCACGTCGCATGTTGCGAATTCACGAGACCAATCCAGCGAAAGGCCCATCGCCTTCAACTGCTTCTTCATGGTTTCAATGTTCTGGTAGGTCCAGGTTTTTGGATGCACCTTGTTGTCGCGTGCGGCATTTTCGGCCGGCATGCCGAAAGCATCCCACCCCATGGGATGCAAGACATTGAAGCCGCGTGCACGTTTATAGCGCGCGACGACGTCGCCCAAGGAATAGTTGCGCACATGGCCCATGTGAATGCGCCCCGACGGATAGGGGAACATTTCTAGAACGTAGTACTTCTCGCGAGGATCGCCGTTGTCGGTCTCGAAGACCTTTTCGGCGTTCCATTTTTCCTGCCAGCGCGGCTCGGCTTCACGAGGATTATAGCGTTCGGTTGCCATTTTCTTTACATTCCAGAAAATCAAGGGAGTTGGCGAGACCTTCATCATGAAACCGCCGAAGCGTCAAGTTTTCGGGCGCTTGCTGCGGTTCCTCTCCCACCCGACGACCGTTTTTTCTTGGCAACCCGTGCTGGCCACATTACTGAAGCCGCAAGGTTATTCATAAGAGGCGTAGCGATGGAACTGGAGCTCAGGTTGGATGAGGTTCGTGCTCGGGTCAGCGCGGCAGCTGAAGAGGCAGGCCGAAACGTCGATGCGATCCAGCTTGTCGCCGTCTCAAAAACCTTTGATGCTGATGCCATCCGTCCGGCCATTGCCCATGGGCAGCGCGTCTTCGGCGAAAATAGAGTTCAGGAAAGTCAGTCGAAATGGCCTCAGCTGAAGGCAGAAACGCCCGACGTCGAACTCCATTTGATTGGGCCGCTTCAGTCCAACAAGGCCGCCGATGCCGTTGCACTCTTCGATGTGATTCAGACCATCGACCGCGAAAAGATTGCTCGTGCGGTTGCCGCCGAAATGGATCGTCAGGACAAGCGTCTGCGCCTCTACGTCCAGATCAACACCGGTCTTGAGCCGCAAAAGGCAGGAATTGCGCCCGATGATGCGGTTTCCTTCGTTGAGTTTTGCCGAAGCGAGCTTGGTCTTTCTGTTGAAGGCTTGATGTGCATCCCGCCGGCGGATGAAAATCCCGGGCCGCACTTTGCTCTTCTTGCCAAGCTGGCGCGCGAGGCAAAGGCCGCAGAGCTGTCCATGGGTATGTCAGGTGACTATGAGACGGCTATTGCTTTCGGTGCAACAAAAGTGCGGGTCGGATCGGCGATCTTCGGTCACCGTTAACGCGAAACAACGGTCGACCGAAACAAAAAGCGTCCCCAGCTTTGATCCCAGGAAACAAGCTCAAAGCCCTTATGTAAAAGCGTATTGATGACCTGGGGCGCCGTTGTTGCCTTTTCCTTACCCCTTTCAAAACCGCCATCAACGGTGATGAAATCGGTGACCGCAAGCGCATTTTCAGCGCCGGCTAAAACCTCCGGCTCGGCGCCTTCTGCCTCAATCTTCAACACCGCGATGCGCGAAATTCCTTTTGAGGCGACATATTTATCCAGCGTGGTCGTTGGAATGGTTTTGACTTCTGAGTAATCGTTCATTTCGATCACGGAGGAATCGCCGGTGGCAGGCTTTGAATAGAATTTCAGCACCGTCTCTTCGTGCCAGAGTGCAAGACGATTGGTTTTTGCGGCCCCTGCAAAATGATTACGGTCACAGGATGAAGCCTCCAGAGCTTCAGGCTCGAAAGGATGATAGTCAAAGTTGCGCTGCCGGGCAAAAAAGCCGAGCTCGCCGATATTTGCGCCGCAATCAATAAAGGCGCCCTTTGTCGTAGGGTCGACCAAATGCAGGAGGTAAGATTTGTTCAGCCGATCAAGCCTCTTTGCAAGACCGCCTTTGTACAGACGGGTCCTGTTCTTGCGGCAAATAACCAGGGTCTCCTGGTTTTCACGAACTTCGATGTAGCTTTGATCCGACTTGGTGAACCGAGTTTTACGGCCTCGCAACGCCATATAGGCATTGGCGTAAGTGAGGCTTCTTTCGAAAAGAAAATCGTTCATCGGCTAAACCTGATCTGGACAAGCGGGCCCGCGTAAGCTGCGGCCCGATTGTGTGCGCCTTCAAATCGCTTTACGGAAATCCGGCAGATCAGAAGTTCTCGTCTTCTTCGGGCGTCGATGACTTCAGCGACTTGAGCTTTGCAAAGACGGCATCCGCATCGATCTCTTTTTCGTCGTCGCGATCGTAGGATGGGGACAGATGTTCTGTTTCCTGTGCTGGCTGCAGACTTGCACCTGCTTCTGCGGCCGTCGGGAACGGACGACCCTTGGCTGCCTTTTCCACTTCCATATCCAGATCGATCTGGCTGCAAAGACCGAGCGTCACCGGATCCATCGGCGTCAGGTTAGCCGAGTTCCAGTGTGTCCGTTCGCGAATCTGCTCGATCGTGGATTTCGTGGTTCCGACGAGACGCGAAATTTGGGCGTCCTTCAGCTCGGGATGATTACGGACCAGCCACAGGATCGCGTTCGGGCGATCCTGCCGCTTGGAAACCGGCGTATAGCGGGGGCCACGTCGTTTGGATTCAGGGACGCGAACCTTCGGTTCCTGCAGTCTCAGCTTGTGGTTCGGATTTGACTCGCCACGCACAATTTCATCGCGCGACAGCTGTCCGGTCGCTATCGGATCAAGGCCTTTGATGCCCTGCGCTGCTTCGCCGTCGGCAATGGCTTTTACCTCAAGAGGATGAAGCTTGCAAAACTGTGCAATCTGATCAAACGAAAGGGCCGTATTGTCGACAAGCCAGATTGCAGTGGCTTTGGGCATAAGCAGTTGTTGAGCCATGGATATAGTCCTTCTGTCGTCCGCGCCGGGGTCGCGGTCCGTGGGATGTCACCACAATGTCCGGAAATTAGGCGCTATATAACCGCGCTGTCGCAGAATTGCAATTGATTCCGCCTCAAATGACCTTCGTCTAATTGCCGATCGCCTGTGAATTGCTATGAATAGGGACAGTACCGCGCCGTCTCACGAAATGGCGGCGTTTGCATGAGGAGGATTGAATGTCAGAAAAAATCTATCCGGTCGCAAAGCCGGTGAAGACGCGTGCGCTCATCGACCAGGACAAATATCTGAAATGGTATGAGGAAAGCATCGAAAACCCTGACAAGTTCTGGGGCAAGCACGGTCGGCGTATCGACTGGTTCAAGCCTTATACCAAGGTCAAGAACACCTCCTTTACCGGCAAGGTCTCCATCAAGTGGTTCGAAGACGGCCAAACCAACGTCGCCTATAATTGCATCGACCGTCACCTGAAGACCAATGGTAATCAGACCGCAATCATTTTTGAGGGCGATAACCCCTACATCGACAAGAAGATCACTTACAACGAGCTGTATGAACATGTTTGCCGGATGGCGAATGTTCTAAAGAAGCATGGTGTTCAAAAGGGTGATCGCGTCACCATCTATATGCCAATGATACCGGAGGCGGCCTATGCCATGCTGGCCTGCGCGCGCATTGGTGCTGTCCATTCGGTTGTCTTCGGCGGCTTTTCGCCAGAGGCTTTGGCAGGCCGTATCGTCGATTGCCAATCCACCTTCCTGATTACCTGTGACGAAGGCGTGCGCGGTGGCAAGCCGGTCCCGCTCAAGGAAAATGCCGATGCTGCCATTCATATTGCTGCCAGACAGCATGTGACGGTGAATAAGGTTTTGGTGGTTCGCCGCACGGGCGGCAAAACGGGTTGGGCTCCTGGCCGCGATCTCTGGTATCACCAGGAAGTCGCAACTGTGAAGGCCGATTGCCCGCCGGTTAAAATGAAGGCGGAAGATCCGCTTTTCATCCTCTACACATCCGGCTCTACGGGCAAACCGAAAGGCGTTCTTCATACGACGGGCGGCTATCTAGTTTATGTCGCCATGACGCATGAATATGTTTTCGATTACCGCCCGGGCGATATCTATTGGTGCACGGCCGATGTAGGCTGGGTTACCGGCCATTCCTATATCGTCTACGGCCCTCTTGCGAACTGCGCGACCACGGTGATGTTCGAAGGCGTTCCTAATTTTCCCGATCAGGGGCGCTTCTGGGAAGTTATCGACAAGCACAAGGTGAATATCTTCTACACGGCACCAACGGCGATCCGCTCACTGATGGGTGCTGGCGATCATTTCGTGAAGCGCTCTTCGCGGTCTTCGTTGCGTTTGCTCGGTACGGTCGGCGAGCCGATTAATCCCGAGGCCTGGGAATGGTATTACAATGTGGTCGGCGAAAAGCGTTGCCCGGTCGTCGATACCTGGTGGCAGACCGAGACCGGCGGGCATATGATTACTCCCCTGCCCGGCGCTACAGCGCTCAAGCCAGGATCGGCGACGGTACCCTTCTTTGGCGTGAAGCCTGAACTGGTGGATGCCGAAGGCAAGGTTCTGGAAGGCGCGGCTGATGGCAATCTCTGTATTGCCGATAGTTGGCCCGGGCAGATGCGGACGGTCTACGGCGATCACGAGCGATTCATCCAGACTTATTTTTCCACCTACAAGGGCAAGTACTTCACGGGTGATGGCTGCCGGCGCGATGAGGATGGATATTACTGGATCACGGGTCGCGTCGACGATGTGTTGAATGTGTCTGGCCATCGGCTTGGCACGGCCGAAGTCGAGTCGGCCCTGGTTTCACACAATCTCGTCTCCGAAGCCGCTGTGGTCGGCTATCCTCATTCCATCAAGGGTCAAGGCATCTACTGCTATGTGACCTTGATGGCAGGCCACGAGGGAAATGAGGAATTGCGCCAGCAGTTGATCAAACATGTGAGGGCTGAAATCGGCCCCATCGCGGCGCCGGATAAGATCCAGTTTGCCTCGGGACTGCCGAAGACCCGTTCCGGCAAGATCATGCGACGAATCCTTCGGAAGATTGCCGAAGACGATTTCGGGGCACTGGGTGATACCTCGACGTTAGCAGATCCAGGCGTGGTCGATGAACTGATTGCGAACCGACAGAACAAGGCAGACGCTGCCTGAACGAGAGCCTTACCACAAAAAACGCCCCGCAGGTCTTTTGGCCGGCGGGGCGTTTTGATCGAGTGCAATAGCGATCGTTCAGTTGAACGGGTCACGCCGTAGCGGCTCACGTCATTTAGAAATCAATAGCACGGCCATTGATCTCATAGTCTCCAAACCGCACGGGCTCGGCCCCGCCCCGCCCGTTGATTTCCGGCGGAAGCTCCAAAGGTTTAGCGTTGCGCCGGCGTTCTTCCGCCTCTGCAAGAGCACGTTTTGCCGCCGGTGACAGCATGCGCGGCGCGCTTCCCGGCGCTTTGGTTTTATCCTCTTGGTTATCGTTGTCGCTCGCAGGCATGTTTGGCAGCCTCATGGAATATTGAAAACAATCACACTTCTCCCAATCTTAGTGTCCAGGCCGCCAAATTTAAAGACCGGTGTCGATCGGTTGGCGGAATAGGGAACGGAGAACGCGATGAATCTTGTGCGCACGGCAATGCTGCTGGCCTTCATGACGGCCCTATTCATGGCCGTTGGGTTTTTGGTCGGTGGGAAAGGCGGCCTGATGATCGCCTTCGTATTTGCGGCGGGTATGAACCTGTTTTCCTATTGGAATTCGGACAAGATGGTTCTTTCCGCCTACCACGCGCAGGAAGTAGACGAGCGCAATGCTCCCGAATTTTATGGGATCGTGAGGGACCTTGCCCATAGAGCGGGTCTGCCGATGCCGCGCGTCTATCTCTATGACAACCCACAGCCAAACGCCTTTGCAACGGGACGCAATCCGCAGAATGCAGCTGTTGCCGCTTCGACCGGGCTTTTGAATGTTCTTTCGCCAGAGGAAGTTGCCGGTGTCATGGCCCATGAACTGGCGCATGTTCAAAATCGCGACACATTGACCATGACCATCACCGCAACTTTGGCTGGTGCGATTTCGATGTTGGGCAATTTCGCATTCTTCTTTGGCGGTAATCGCGAAAACAACAATAATCCTCTTGGCATTATCGGGGTGCTTCTCGCAATGATCGTCGCACCGCTTGCTGCCATGGTCGTTCAGATGGCCATCAGCAGGACGCGGGAATATTCGGCGGACCGTCGCGGCGCGGAAATTTGCGGAAATCCACTATGGCTTGCATCTGCTCTTGCGAAAATCGCGCGCGGTGCCGCGCAAGTGCCCAATTACGATGCGGAACGTCACCCTGCCAGCGCGCATATGTTCATCATCAATCCGCTTTCCGGCCAGCGCATGGACAATCTCTTTTCCACCCATCCGAATACCGAGAACAGAATTGCCGCTCTTCAACAAATGGCACAGTCGGGCGAGTTCTTCTCGACGGCACCTCCGCGGACTGCTAATCCGACGCGAAAGTCCCGATCCGTGCCCAATACCGGGTCCGGACATGGCGGCAGTTCGCAAGGATATAAAGGCCCGTGGTCTTAAAACCGGATCGCTCCAAAGCATCGTCTGATAAAAAAAGGGAAAAGCCGGCTGGAGAACTCCGGCGGCATCAACCTGACAGACCGGGATTTGCCGTAAGAGCTGCTGCGACTAAGATTCTCGGTGCTGTTCTTGAGCGTCGTCTTCCCCTGGATGGCGCGCTCGATAACGAGCACGGCAATCCCGTCTATAAGGCTTTGAGCGAAAGCGACCGCGCCTTGGTCAGGGCAATCTTGCATGCGAGTTTGCGCAATCTTCCTCGGATCGAAGCGGCAATCGATCTTCTGCTCGAGACGCCGTTGCCGGATGGGGCTCGGTCTTTGCGTCATGTTCTTATCGTCGGTGCTGTCCAGGTTCTTTATCTCGATGTGCCCGACCATTCTGCGGTTGATCTTGCAGTGGAGCAGGCAAACCGCGATCCGCGGAACCGGCGTTTTGCAAAGCTCGTCAATGCTGTCTTGCGCCGACTGGGCCGCGAAAAAGAGGAAACGTTGGAAAAAATCTCCGATGTTCCTCTGGTTCCCAAGTGGTTTTTCGACAGACTGATTGCCGCTTATGGCGCGGAGAAAGCATTTGCAATTTCGCAGTCGCAATTGCAGCCGGCTGCGATTGATTTGACGACGAAATCCAACGCGGACGAATGGGCGCAACGTCTGAGTGGTGTTGTCCTGCCGACAGGCAGTGTGCGCCTTCGCCCCTTTGCTGGTGCTATTCCGTCCTTGGACGGCTTCGCCGAAGGCCATTGGTGGGTGCAGGATGCGGCCGCCAGCATTCCCGCAAGGTTATTCGGTGATCTGACAGGAAAGCGGGTTGCCGACCTCTGTGCAGCGCCGGGAGGAAAGACGGCGCAGCTTGTGATGGCAGGTGCATCGGTAACGGCCATCGACCTATCGGAGAACCGACTTCGACGGCTGAGAAGCAACCTGGAACGACTTCATCTTCAAGCCGAAACGATTGCGACGGATCTGACGACTTTTTTGCCTGATGAGCCTTTCGATGCCATCCTGCTTGATGCCCCCTGTTCTTCGACGGGAACAACGCGCCGTCATCCAGATGTGCTGTGGACGAAGGATGCGGATGACATCAAGCGTTTGGCGATGCTTCAGGAACGACTTCTGCGCCACGCCGTCTCGCTCCTGAAAGTTGGCGGCACGATCGTCTTCTCGAATTGTTCGCTCGATCCAGAAGAGGGCGAAGCAGTGGTTGCTCGAGTGCTCGCCGATATGCCGAATCTAGAGCGCGTTGCAATCGATCCGACCGCTTGGCCGGCCCTTGAAGATGCGATCACGCCTCTTGGGGAATTTCGCACGCTGCCCAGCATGCTGGACATGAAGCAACCGGATGTTACATCCGGTCTCGACGGTTTCTACGCGGCAGTCCTTCGACGCCTTGCTTAACAGTTGATCCCGCCATGTCGCCTTTTTAAACAATCCTAGCGATCCGCCCCTCATATTTACCGCCTGTTAAGGCTGGGAGCGGATAGAAAATGTATGATGAGAACGGGCCTATCTTCGGGGTTGTATCTGGGAGAGACAATGCGTCGATTGAGGCGACGCATCGCCGTGATGCGCCTACGCCTGTCATCTCGATTTTTGCGGGTTCCAGACCGTCTGATTGTTGCGCCGACAGATCTGAGAGGCGTTGATCCGCATGTCTGCGATGAGATCCTGAGTGGACGCTTTCCCCTTGCCGGTCGCCTTCTGGAAACCGATGGAAAATCTCCGTTTCATTTGACGCTGCCATCCCGAGCTTTTGCAGTTCGTCTTCACAACTTCAGTTGGCTGCGGCATATGCGCGCGCGCAAGAACCCGCGCAGTGGTGCCGCAGCGCGTACCATCGTGGATAGCTGGCTATCGATACACGGCACTCGGATCGTTGGGATCGCATGGGAAGAAGAGGTGACGGCCAAGCGCGTCATCTCATGGCTGTCACATTCGCCGGTTCTTCTGCAAGGGGCCGAACGCGGCTTTTATCGCCGCTTTATGCGCTCGCTCGCCTTTCAAATCCGCTATCTTCAACGCACGGCACGCTATCAACCGGATGGAACAACGCTATTTCAGATTCGCATCGCACTCGCCATGGCTACCGTTGCGGTTCCAACCAAAGCAGCGACGCTGAAACGCGCTGCACAGGATCTCGACCGGGAGTTCGATCTACAGATTTTGCCGGACGGCGGACATATCTCGCGCAACCCGCGGATCGGTCTCGAACTATTACTTGATCTCCTGCCGTTACGTCAGACCTACGTAAATCTCGGCCATGACCTCCCGCAAAAGCTAATGTCCGGCATTGATCGGATGTATCCGGCGCTCCGCTTCTTCCGTCACAGCAATGGCGATCTTGCTTTGTTCAATGGCGCTTCGACAACCTCTGCGGAAGAGTTGATGTCGGTGCTACGATATGACGAAACCACAGGTCAGCCCTTCAAGGCTATGCCGCATTCGAATTTTCAACGGCTCGCATCAGGTAACACGGTGATCTTGATGGATACCGGTGTTGCGCCACTTGGTCGCTTGTCCGCGTCCGCCCATGCTGGATGTCTCTCCTTCGAAATGTCTTCCTACAGGCATCGCTTCATCGTCAACGCTGGATCGCCGAAATTTGCGGATCGGCGCTATGTACAAATGGCGCGCGCCACAGCCGCGCATAGCACCGTGACTTTGAACGATACGTCTTCTTCCCGTTTTCTGCAGTCTGATTTCATTGAACCTGTCATGCAGGAACGCGTGGAAGCCGTTCAAGTCGAGAGATCGAAAGCGGACGATGGACGCGATTGCGTCATCGCCACCCACGATGGATATCTGTCGGATTTCGGACTTCTGCATCAACGAGAAATCAGCCTCAATGCGACCGGCACAATTATCACGGGCCGTGACCGGCTTCTCATGCCTGATGGCAATGACACTGGAACCGAATTTGATGCGGTGAGCCGTTTTCATATTCACCCGGCGATCGATCTTTATCAGCAGGATCGAGAATCAGTTCTCCTGATGGCGCCGGATGGCGAAAAATGGGTGTTTTCCTGCCCTGGCCACGAGGTGGTGATTGCCGAAGATGTTTTCTTTGCCGATGCGTCGGGCATTTGCGCATCGGATCAGCTTGAGATCGCCTTCAGTGATCAAAAGCCGGAGATCCGCTGGTTCCTGTCGCGTCGGTCATAATGCACCGCCTCCAGGCAGATGAACGGAAGTGAACGCTTTCTGCCCGGATGCATGATTCGGCATTCGCGCTGAGATTCTTCCTGTTCTTGTCAAAATCCACGCAAAGCTGGTTTTCGTGGGCGCAAAGCTATGATAACGCCGCGCCATAAGGCATCCGCCGCTGCCAGCCGCAAGGGAGAAGATCCATGGCCGTCGCCTCAAAGAAAATTCCAGCTCCGGATAAAGTTGCCGTCAAGACCGCGCTCCTGTCGGTGTTCGACAAGGCCGGCGTCGTCGAACTCGCTCAAGCTCTGCACGATTCTGGCGTTCGGCTTCTTTCGACCGGCGGTACCTTCAAGGCGATCTCGAGTGCCGGCATCCCGGTTACCGATGTTTCTGACGTCACAGGCTTTCCGGAAATCATGGACGGACGTGTAAAGACGCTGCATCCTGTCGTTCATGGCGGTCTTTTGGCTATTCGTGACGATGAAGAACATCGCAAGGCGATGGCCGAAAACGGCATAGGCGCGATCGATCTTGCCGTGATCAACCTCTATCCTTTCGAAGAAGTTCGGGCAGCGGGCGGTGACTATCCGACCACGGTCGAAAACATCGATATTGGGGGTCCTGCCATGATCCGCGCGGCCGCCAAAAATCACGCCTATGTCACTGTTGTCACCGATCCTGCGGATTATGCCGAGTTGGTAAATCAAATCAGCTCTCAGAACGGTGAGGTATCCTACGCTTTTCGTCAAACCATGGCCGCCAAAGCCTATGCGCGCACGGCAGCCTATGACGCCGTTATCGCGAACTGGTTTGCCGAGACCTTGTCAATCGACACGCCGCGTCATCGCACGCTCGGTGGAACCTTGAAGGAAGAGATGCGGTATGGCGAGAATCCGCATCAAAAGGCTGCCTTTTATGTCACTGGCGAAAACCGGCCTGGTGTTGCGACGGCTGTCCTTCTGCAGGGCAAGCAACTGTCTTACAACAACATCAACGATACCGACGCAGCCTATGAACTGGTGAGCGAATTTCTGCCCGAACATGCGCCGGCCTGCGCCATCATCAAGCACGCCAATCCATGCGGCGTGGCGACAGGTTCGAGCCTCGTTGAAGCCTATCAACGGGCGCTTGCCTGCGACTCCGTCTCTGCTTTCGGTGGCATTATCGCTCTGAACAAGACGCTGGACGCCGCAACTGCTGAAGAAATCGTCAAGCTGTTCACCGAAGTCATCATCGCCCCCGATGTGTCCGAGGATGCCAAAGCAATCATCGCTCGCAAACCGAATTTGAGATTGCTCTCGGCGGGTGGTCTTCCTGACGCTAGAGCGGCTGGCTTAACGGCGAAGACCGTTTCCGGCGGCTTTCTGGTCCAGAGCCGTGACAATGGAATGGTCGAAGATCTTGAATTGAAGGTCGTCACGCGCCGGGCGCCGACACCGCAAGAGCTGGAAGACATGAAATTTGCCTTCAAGGTCGCCAAGCACGTCAAATCGAATGCCGTGGTTTATGCGAAAGATGGCCAGACCGCAGGTATTGGCGCAGGACAGATGAGCCGCGTCGATTCTGCCAGAATTGCGGCGCTTAAAGCTGAGGAAGCCGCGAAAGCGCTCGGTATCGCCGAACCGATGACGAAGGGCTCGGCTGTTGCGTCAGAAGCCTTTTTGCCCTTTGCTGATGGCCTGCTGTCCATGATCGCAGCGGGTGCAACTGCAGTTATTCAGCCAGGCGGTTCGATGCGCGACCAAGAAGTCATCGATGCGGCGAATGCGCATGATGTCGCTATGGTCTTCGCCGGCATGCGTCACTTCCGCCACTAATATTTTGATCGCGTACAACAGTTCAGACATCGCCGGCGGAACGCTTTTGATCCAACGCCCGTTGCGCCGGCGCACTCTGTCTGACGAGTTTCGTTCTCAATCAAAGTTCTCATTTGACCAGTACGATCGGCCGGGAAAGGGAAGTTATTCTTCCTTCCTATCCGCTGGATAGGGTGTTGAGATCAACAGGAACAGCCCGGCGCCAAGAAAGATGATGAGCGTTGCCATCCCGAGATGCGCAGAACCCGTGGTATAGGTGACAACCGAGAAAGCGAGCGTTGCCATGAAGCTTGTTGCTCGACCCGCCAGCGCATAAATGCCGAAATACCGGCCGGCCTCTTGAACCGAAATACTTCTTGAAAAGTACGAGCGGGACGAGGCCTGTACAGGTCCAAAGGCCAGTCCGATCAAAACGCCATAGAGGATATAAGCTTTTTCTGCCCCGGTACTGAACAGGCCTGAGGTCTTGTCTGCCGGAAGCGTCATCAGGCCAAAGAAGGTATAACCCGGGCCCGTCGAGATAATGCCGATGGTTGCCAGCAGGAGAAGCGTCAGGCTGATGACCACGGTTGCTTTCGACCCGATCTTCTTGTCGATCACGCCCGCAACCAGGCAGCCGAAAATCGCAACGATATTGAGAATGATACCATAAAGCCCGATTTCGATGGTGGCCCAGCCGAACATCCCGGCAGCAAACGCGCCACCCAGGATCAGCAGGCCGTTGACGCCGTCCTGGTAAACCATGCGTGCAACGAGAAACCGAAGAAGGCTGCGACGTTGACGCAGTTCGCCGAGTGTAGAACCGATTTCGGCGATGCCAATCTTTATGGCGGCTAGGAGCGGATGTTTTGCTTCTGCATCGGGTGTGAAGACAAACATCGGCAGGATGAAGATCAGATACCAAAGCGCTGCGATCGGACCTGTGATACGCGCATCTGCGCCAGTATGGGGATCAAGGCCGAAGAGGGGGTGAAGTCCAAGGAGTGTCAGCCCCGTCTGAGGGTTTCCCGCAAGAAATGCCACGACGAAAATCAGGACGATCATGCCGCCGAGATAACCAATGCCCCAGGCCATATTCGAGATCTTCCCGACCTCGTGGCGCTCAATCAGCCGCGGCATCATGGAATCGTTGAAGACGATAGAAAATTCCGCCGCGATCGAGGCGAGGATCATAAAGATCATCGGATAGATGAGCGGTGATCCTGGAACCGCCAGCCAAAGTCCCATCAGGCAAGCAATCTTGATCACAGCAAAGAGCGCTATCCAGGGCTTACGGCCACCCGATTGATCGGCGATTGCACCGAGAACGGGAGACAAAAGAGCGATGATAACAGACGAGATCGTCGCCATATTGCTCCACATCGCCTGAGCGCTCACCGGATCGCTGGTGAGCCGAGAGACGAAGTAGGGCCCGAAGATAAAGGTAGTCACTACCGTGAAAAAAGGCTGGGCTGCCCAATCGAACAGCATCCAGCCCCATATGCCTTTCCGGTCCGCTTTCGCGGGCCTCAGCCCTTCCCAGTCAACGCGGTTCATGCCTGTTGCCTGTCGGGGCGCTCGGCCTTCATCATGCAGCTACGCTCCTTGCAAGATCGCTCAACAATCCCGCCGCAACGATAATGCGCGGAAGCGTGAAGTCTGCGTCTCCCATATTTGCCAGTTCCTCCGCAACCCGGTTCACGCGGATGCGGTCACGTGAATGCCAAGCCTGCACCGGTGACTTCTCTTCCATATGGTCGGACAGGGCAGCGATGGTGATATCGCGCCGTGCCAAGGCAATCTGATCGAGACTCCGGGACAAAGCAAGATTTTCGTAGTGGTCGGTCGTGGAGATGCGAACACCGGCTGTCAGTAGTCGGCCTACCTTGAAGGTCTGAGACACTGAGAAATAGCTTTCAGCAGCTTTCGGCAGAGAGGCCCCAGTGCGCTCGGCGATTTGCAATATCTCCGGCACCATCGGAAGCGTGATTAGTGCGGCGATATCTGCGGCAAGCTCATTGGACAGTCCGAGTGCGGTAAACCTCGACTGGCGCTCTTCCAGTTCAGCTTTCATGGAGGCCGTGAAGGTTGGCCTCAATTTTTTCAGCCCTGCTTGCAGCTGGCCAATCGTCTCCGGGATATCCCGGTTCAAATTCGCCTTCAGAAGAACACGGGTCAGGACAGCGAAGGCGAAGCTGATTTCCTGGTAGATCGCGTTCTGGCTTTCGCCCGATATCTTGTTGTCGAGTGCATCGGTCTCTGCCCAGAGGCGAGCAAGTCCAAAGCCGTCTCGGGCAATCACCGATGCCCGGACGACTTCGGCAGCGGAGGCGGCTGTTGCATCCATGATGGAAACGACGAACGCTGGACCGCCAAGGTTGATGACGTCATTGGCGAGGACCGTCGCGATGATTTCCCGCCGCAGCCGATGATTGGCGATATCGGCCGCGTGCTTCTTTTGCATCTTGGTCGGGAAGTAATGGGCAAGGACGGATGCAAAATAGGGATCGTCGGGCAGATTGCTTGCTGTCAGAGCATCAAAAAGGACGATCTTCGCGTAGGAGAGCAGAACGCCAATCTCCGCTCTCGTCAACGGTTTTCCCGATGCATAGCGTTCTATAAAAGTTGCATCATCGGGCAAGGTCTCGACTTTTCGGTTGAGCTGCTTTCCACCCTCTAGAACCGTCATCAGCCGGTTCAATTCCAGACCATTGGCCGTTCCCTTCAGGTGCGTCAGAGAAATTGCCAGGGATTGAAGATAGTTGTTGCGCAGAACAAGGCTCGCGACCTCCTCGGTCATCGATGACAAGAGACGATTGCGCTCCTCACGCGTCAGGCGTCCATCCTGCATTGCGGAAGAGAGGCCAATCTTGATGTTGACCTCGACATCCGAGGTGTTGACGCCTGCCGAATTGTCGATGGCATCGGAATTCGATCGTCCGCCGCGCAGGCCATAAACGATACGGCCCTTTTGCGTCACGCCAAGATTGGCGCCCTCGCCGATCACCTTGGCTCGAACGTCGTCGCCGGTGATGCGGATCGGATCATTGGCGCGGTCGCCCACTTCGGCGTCGGTTTCTCCAGGCGCCTTGATGTAGGTTCCGATCCCTCCGAACCATAGAAGATCGACCGGGCTCTTCAAAATGGCGGTGATAATCTCAAAGGGTGTCGCCACGGCCTTATCGAGATCCAGCACCTTCATGGCCTGCGGGCTCAGCGTTACCGATTTTGCGGACCGCGAAATGATCATGCCGCCGTCAGACAGCAGCTTCTTATTGAAATCCTGCCAGCTCGAGCGCGGCAGGTTGAACAGCCGCTGCCGCTCGGCAAGCGTCTTTTCCATGTCTGGATCGGGATCGATGAAGATGTCCCGATGATCAAAAGCCGCTACCAGCCTGATCTTGGGCGAAAGTAACATGCCATTCCCGAAGACATCGCCTGACATATCGCCCACACCTGCAACCGTGAACGGCGTGGTCTGGATATCGACATTCATTTCACGGAAATGCCGTTTCACCGTCTCCCAGGCGCCGCGGGCTGTAATCCCCATCTTCTTGTGGTCGTAACCGGCAGAGCCGCCGGATGCGAAGGCATCGTCTAGCCAAAAGCCCGCGTCGATGGCCAATCCGTTGGCTGTGTCGGAGAAAGTCGCAGTACCCTTGTCGGCAGCAACCACGAAATAAGGATCGTCACCGTCCAGCCGTAGGGTATCGGCAGGCGGCACGATTTCCGGTCCGACGATATTGTCGGTGATGGACAGCAAGGTGCGAATATAAATTTGGTAGGCCTCTCGACCGGCATTGAAGACCTCCTCACGGCTTCCACCGGCCGGCAGGTTCTTCGGGTAAAAGCCGCCTTTCGCGCCAACGGGCACGATCACGGCATTTTTCACCTGCTGGGCTTTGACGAGACCTAATATTTCCGTCCGATAGTCCTCGGCGCGATCGGACCATCGAAGTCCGCCGCGTGCCACGGGTCCAAACCGCAAGTGGACGCCTTCGACATCAACGCCATAAACGAAAATTTCGCGGTAAGGCAGCGGTTGCGGCAGACCCTCGACATGATGCGGGTCCAGTTTGAAGGCAAGCATTGCCTTTGGTGCACCATCGGGCGTTTTCTGGAAATAGTTCGTCCGCAGCGTCGCTTCAATGATGTTGCGATAGCGGCGCAAAATGCGATCGTCGTCCAGGCTGGGGACCTCGGCAAGTCCCGCTTCAATCGCTTGCTGCAGATCCGTGAGGCGCTTCAACCGAGCTTTATCGTGAAGTGCCGGATTGTGTGTATCCTCGAAGAGACGGAAAATTGCCGATGTCACGCCGGGATATCGGTCCAGCGTCGTTGCGATATAATCTTGCGAATAGGTAATTCCGGCCTGGCGCAAATAGCGGGCATAGGCGCGCAGCACATTGGCTTTACGCGCGGAAAGGCCTGTCGAGAGGATGAGCCGATTGAAACCGTCATTATCGATCCGTCCCTCGAAAGCTGCAATAAATGCCTCTTCCAGAAGAGTTCCGAATTTCGACAAGTCGACGTCGCCGCCCTGACGCGGTTCAAGTTCCATATCGTGCAGTACGATCAGATCCTGCGTATCGTCTTTGACGACTTCGATGTCGAAGGTTCTTTCGCTCAGAACGTTGAAGCCGAGGTTTTCCAGCAAGGGAACGCGCCGCGACAGGGCAAGCTGTTCGCGCCGATGAAAGATCTTCAACGACAGAATGCGGCCTCGATCTGCATCATCGCGGTAATAGAACGCAATTCGAACCGAGGCACCCGAGAGGCACGCCTTGAGATGGGCGAGATCGGCAATAGCTTCTTCGGGCGTGAAGGCCTCCTGAAAGGCATTGCTGACGGAGAGCTTCGGCGCAGACGGTCCTGCCAGCATATAAAACCGGTCACTCCAGCGAGCGGTAATTGCCCGCACGGCGTCCTCAAGCTTCTGCTGGCTAATCTTCGGCGTTTTTCCATTGGATCTACCGATGATGAAGTGCACGCGCGCCAGTCCAGCTTCCGGAAAAGCCGGGTAATAGGCTGACACGCGTCCGTCATAAACTGTCTTCAGATAAAGGCCGATCTTTTCACGAACGATGGAATCATATTCCTCGCGCGGCACATAGACGATAACGGAAACGAAGCGGTCGAAGTGGTCGACGCGCGGCAAGACGCGAACCCGTGGCCGATCGGAAAGATCATTGATCTGTTCGGCGAAACGGGCAAGCAACGCCGCATCGATTTGGAAGAGGTCGTCGCGAGGATAGGATTCGAGCGTGTTGGCAAGCATGCGGCCGGAATGGCTTGTGGGTTCAAAACCAAAGTGCTGCTTGACCTTTGCAGCCTTCAACCGGATGAGCGGAACGTGTTCGGTTGCCGACGTATAAGCGGTGGAAGTGAAGAGCCCGACAATCCGCAGTTCGCCTGTGACTTTTCCCGCGGCATCAAAGCGTTTGACGCCGACATAGTCCATGTAGGCTCGGCGATGAACGACGGATTTTACATTTGCCTTGGTGACGATGAGGAAGTCCGGACCCTCCAGAAAAGCAAGAATTTCTGGCGTGGTCGTTACGGCGTTGACGCCTTGCCTCAGAACCCTCACATCCGGATTGGTCAAAATGCCAAGACCCGAACCCGTATCGCGTTCAACTGTCGCGCTCTCGCCGCTTCCGGAATAGATATATTCGCGCATCCCGAGGAAGGTGAAGTTGTCGTCGCGCAGCCAGCGGAGAAATGCCAGGACTTCGTCAAGCTCGGCCTTTCGCCGGCTTGGCGCGTACTGTCCTAGCTCGTTCACGACCCCATCAATCTTGGCGAGCATCGGATTCCAGTCGCTGACGGATAGCCGCACCTGATCGAGAACAAAGCGAATGCGCTGCGTCAGGTCTTCGGCTTGCGTTTCGTTCAGCAGGGCCAGATGGATCTGAATATGGCTGATTTTAGCGGATGGATCCTCAGCTGCTTGCTTTGTGATGTCGGCAGCCGAGAGAATGGGATGAACCGCCATGAAAAGATCGCGGTAGTTGCTTGTCACCTCGCCCATGACCGATTCGTAAAGAAACGGCATATTGTGTTCCGTGACAGTGAGGACGGAAACAGGCGTGCCGGCGGGCTCTACGCCATCGATCGTAGCGATATGAACGAGAGGTGTCCTGCGGTCCCAGCCTGAGAGTTCTTCCGCAGAGCGAAGGGCGGCCCTGGCCAACATATCTGCGGTGTAGTTCTGGAGGTCGTCACTGCTGACATGTTCAAAAATGGTGCTCGCGTCGACGCAGGTTTCGGCGTGCTGCTTTAGGCCCTTATTCGCCTCGGCCAGCAAACTCTCCCGATTAAGACGTTGACGTGTCACCATGAAAATTCCCTCCTCGTTTCACTGGATTGCAATAAGCTAGCAGAAATTTGGATGAGAAAATTGCCAAACAGAGGCAAATTTTGTGTTTTTCGTCGCGAACTTCTTCAATTTCTGATCAAAAAGCATGAAAATTCTTGAAAATCGGTTTGTGGGACAGAAATGCCGAATCAGCTTTTTATGCATCTCATCTGTGCGTGAAGAGCAGTTGACAGGCGGGCACCAACACCCCATCAACACGCGACAAAAATTGGGATGCCTGCCATGCCGGAAGATGTACAGGGTACGGTTGTTGTTATATCGAGCCACGTCGTTCGCGGGTCTGTGGGTAATCGAGCGGCTGTTTTCGCTCTGGAACGCCTTGGGCATCAAGTCTGGGCTTTGCCTACCGTCGTTTTGCCATGGCACCCCGGTCACGGCCGTTCCACCCGTCTTGGTTTTGTGGAGGCAGATTTCGAAGCGGCGTTGAACGATCTTCTGGCATCGCAATGGGTCGGAGAGGTCAAAGCGGTGCTGAGCGGCTATTTTGGCAATGCCGCCCAGGCAATGGCGGTGTCCCGTTTCGTAGCGGCGCTGCGCGAGAAGAACCCGGATCTTCTTTACGTGTGCGATCCGGTGATGGGCGATATCGGCGGTCTTTATGTTCCGCCTGCGACCGCGGAGGCAATTCGCGACTATCTCATTCCGCTCGCTTCGCTGGCAACGCCGAACCGCTACGAACTCGCATGGCTCGCGGGTGCGCCACTGATGGACAATACGGCAATCATCGACGCCGCCTTGGCGCTCGGCCCTTCCCGCATGCTGGTGACCTCTGCTGTTCCGATGATGGTCGGCGGGATCGGTAATCTTTATCTTTCCGGAAAACATGCCCTTCTTGCCGAGCATCGCGCTGTCGATAACGCCCCGAACGGGTTGGGTGACCTTCTGGGCGCTGTTTTCCTGTCGCGACTCTTGTCCGGCATGGAGGAAGAAAAAGCTTTACAGCTGGCCACAGCCTCTGTTTTTGAAGTTCTTGCTCGCGCGGTCAAACGCGGTAGCGATGAACTGACGCTTGCCCGTGACGCCGACAGCCTTTCTGCGCCGATGGCCATGGTTCAGATGCGCCATCTTATGCATCCTGCCCAAAGGAGGCGGTAAGGAGCGCGCATCTTTCGACAGTCTACCTCTCTCAATTGGGTGACCCGCCTATGAATTTTCCCGCATCTCTTCTTGTCGGCTACCGCAACTTCATGAGTGGGCGCTACTTCGATGCACGAGATCGGTACAAGGCGCTGGCCGAACACGGTCAAAAGCCGACGACCTTGATGATTGCCTGTTGCGATTCGCGTGCGGCGCCTGAGTTGATCTTCGATTCGGGCCCAGGTGAGCTTTTCGTGATCCGCAACGTCGCCAATATGGTGCCGCCCTATGAGCCGGACGGACAATATCATTCAACGTCGGCAGCACTTGAATTTGCGGTGCATGCGCTGGAGGTCAGCGATATCGTCGTCATGGGACATGGACGCTGCGGCGGTATTCGCGCCGCGCTCGACCCCGAGGCCGAACCCTTGTCGAAGGGCGATTTTATCGGCCGGTGGATGTCACTGGTGCGCAAAGCGGCCGAGCAGATTCAGAGCAACCACATGATGACGCCGGGCGAGCGACAAACGGCGCTCGAGCGTGTGTCCATCCGGAATTCGATTGCAAATCTGCGGACCTTTCCCGAAATTCGTCAGCGGGAAGCGGATGGGCATGTTCGTCTTCATGGCGCCTGGTTCGATATCTCGACCGGCGAACTCTGGATCATGGATCCAGACACCGGTGACTTCAAGCGCCCGTCGCTTTGAAGGTTCAAACGCGCGCCGTAAGGCGCGCGTCGAAGCGAGATCAGATCAGCGTCCGTCGATCTGCTGGCCGATATAGGCGATGGCCTGCTGATAAACTGTCGCGGCATTCCAGCCAGCAATTGCCGAGAAGTTCGGCTGGCCGGGCTGATAGCCGGCGCCTCTTTGCCAGCCATGGCCAACCAGGAAGTTTGCTGTCGAGGCGAGGGCGTCCGCGCGGGAGCCAATCAGGTCGACGCGGCCGTCACCATCGCCGTCCGCACCGTATTTCACGACATTTCGCGGCAGGAACTGCGTCTGTCCGATTTCACCATGCGCTGCACCGCGTGCAGATGTGCTAAGGAAGCCCTCAGAGACAAGCTGCAGGGCAGCATAAAGCTGGTCGGTGAAGTATTCAGAGCGGCGGCAGTCGTAAGCTAGCGTCGAAACGGCAGACAGCGTGTGCTGGTTGCCCATGTAGGCGCCGAATCCGGTCTCCATGCCCCAAATGGCCAGTAGCGGTCCGGCCGGAACACCATAGCGCCGCTCGATATTGGCGAACAGTGCCGCATTGGCTGCTTTCATGCTGCGGCCACGTGCGATCACAGCCGCTCCACCGCGTTTTTTCATGAAGGCGTCGAAGGAGAGCTTGAAGCTCTTCTGGCCTCTGTCAGCAGCGATCGTCGGACGATTGTAGGAGACGTTTGCAAAAGCACGATCGAGAACAGAGCGGCTTACGCCACGGCCAGCCGCTTCCTGTTTGAATTGCTGTACCCAAGCATCAAATCCCGCGCCGTTATTGCCGCATTGCGCAGCATTCGCCGAAGCTGCGGCTAGAGGGAAAATCGCTGCCGTCGTGACAGCTGCCAGGATTAGTTTTCTTAGGTACATCACTTCGACCTCGATCCCACCGCTTGAGTGTTAAAAGCAGCAAAGAAGAACTTTCTGCAAAAGTCCGCCTGCTCGTAAAAAGCCCTGCTTGTCAGCAGGGCTCTTATCAGACTTATGGTTAATGTTTAATTGTCAAGCCGCTTGCTTGCGGGGCTTAATCAATCCGCGGTTGATCAGCAGTTCTGCGATCTGAACTGCGTTGAGGGCCGCACCTTTCCGCAGGTTATCAGACACCACCCACATGTTCAGGCCATTCTCCACCGTCGCATCTTCACGGATGCGCGAAATGAAGGTCGCATCTTCACCGGCCGATTCATAAGGCGTGATGTAGCCGCCGTTTTCATGCTTGTCGATGACCAGGCAACCCGGCGCATCGCGCAGGATATCGCGCGCTTGATCGGCGGTGATTTCCTTTTCGAACTCGATATTGACCGATTCTGAATGGCCGATGAACACGGGAACGCGCACCGCGGTGCAGGTGACCTTTATCTTCGGGTCGAGCATTTTCTTGGTCTCGGCCAGAACCTTCCACTCTTCCTTCGTGTAGCCGTCTTCCATGAAGACGTCGATGTGCGGAATAACGTTGAAGGCGATACGCTTGGTGAACTTCTTGTTCTCGATGGGGTCAGCAACAAAGACGGCGCGGGTCTGGTTGAAAAGCTCATCCATGCCATCCTTGCCTGCACCCGAAACCGACTGGTAGGTGGACACCACGACGCGCTTGATCGTTGCCGCATCGTGAAGCGGCTTCAAAGCCACAACCAATTGTGCCGTCGAGCAATTGGGATTTGCGATGATGTTGCGCTTGGTGAACTGCGTAATTGCGTCCGGATTGACTTCCGGAACGATCAAAGGAACGTCGGCATCATAGCGCCAGGCCGATGAGTTATCGATGACGACGCAGCCCTGCTGGCCGATCTTGGGCGAAACCTTCTTCGATACTTCGCCGCCAGCTGACATCAAGCAGATATCCGTGTCGGAGAAATCGTAATTTTCGAGGTTCGAAACCTTCAGCGTCCGGTCGCCGTAGGAGACTTCCGTGCCCTGCGAGCGGGCAGACGCCAGTGCGACAACTTCATCGGCGGGAAAACCACGTTCCGAGAGAATGTTGAGCATCTCTCTGCCCACATTACCGGTTGCTCCCGCGACTGCTACTTTAAAACCCATATCAAGCTCTCTTTCTCTTCTCTCCACTTGTCCGGTGAGGGGAAAGCGCGACTATATCCGCGCTTTCTGTCCCCGGCCGGGCCGGGGAGAGAGCGGCAGGCCAGGAACGTCAGACGGTTTTCGTCGTCGTTTTGGCCTTGGTTTTGGAAGAAACCGGAACGGCAACATCCATACCGGCACAATGTACCGGTTCATTGAGTTCGGCGATGAGGTTACCGCTGCGAGACATGGGACGTTCCTATTCCACCTCTGCTCATAGAAGTTTCCCCGAAATAGTCAAGGTTTTTGCAGAGCCGGTCTTTTCATCTCTTCGACTTTGGGAACCCGATGATCCGCCGGTTGCAAGGCGCGGCATTAGACTAAAGTCATAAGCCAAAAGCATCTCTCCGTTGTGCTTCACTTTTCTGTCAAACTGGAGCTACGCGCTTTGCGGCAGGAGGCAAGCCTACGGGTTTGGTTGCAAGCGCAGTAACTCTGGAGGAGCACTCAATGGCAAATGTTGCAAGCGTCGGGCGAGCGAAAGCCGCGCCGATGACGGGCGAAGAGAAGAAGGTGATCTTTGCCTCTTCTCTCGGGACCGTTTTCGAATGGTACGATTTTTATCTCTATGGCTCACTCGCCGTCTTCATCGGCGCCACCTATTTCAGCCAGTATCCGGAAGGAACGCGCAACATCTTCACCCTGCTGGCCTTTGCAGCCGGCTTTATCGTGCGTCCTTTCGGAGCTTTGGTGTTTGGCCGGCTCGGCGATCTTGTCGGGCGCAAGTACACCTTCCTTGTCACGATCCTGATCATGGGTCTGTCGACATTTCTTGTCGGCGTCCTGCCGGGTTCTGCGACGATGGGCATCGCGGCACCGATCATCCTGATCATCCTGCGCCTGCTGCAGGGGCTTGCGCTTGGCGGTGAATATGGCGGTGCTGCGACTTATGTCGCCGAACACGCGCCCCATGGTCGTCGCGGTTACTTCACGTCGTGGATCCAGACCACTGCAACGCTTGGTCTTTTTCTGTCGCTCTTCGTGATCATCTGCGTCCAACTCATGCTCGGCAAGGAGGCTTTCGCGGCCTGGGGATGGCGCATTCCGTTCCTGCTGTCATGCGTTCTTCTCGGCATTTCCGTCTGGATCCGCCTCAAGATGAACGAGTCTCCCGCTTTCCAGAAGATGAAGGCTGAGGGAAAAGGCTCCAAGGCGCCACTTTCGGAGGCTTTCGGTCAGTGGAAAAACGCCAAGATTGCTTTAATCGCGCTCCTCGGTGCCACCATGGGTCAGGCCGTGGTCTGGTACGGCGGCCAATTCTATGCGCTGTTCTTTTTACAGAGCGTTTTGAAGGTCGACCTTCAGTCGGCCAATATCATGGTTGCCATTGCTCTTGCCTTGGCCGCGCCGTTCTTCGTCATCTTCGGCGGGCTTTCCGATCGCATCGGTCGTAAGGGCATCATCATGGCCGGGCTGCTGATTGCGGCGATCACCTATAACCCTCTGTTCAAGGCGATGACGTGGATGGCGAACCCTGCCCTTGCGGAAGCGCAGGCAAGCATCCGTGCGACAGTGACGGCTGATCCGAGCGATTGCCACTTCCAGTTCAACATGACGGGAACCTCCAAGTTTACGAGTTCGTGCGATGTTGCGACGGCATTCCTGACCAAAAACTCGGTGCCTTATGATGTCGTTTCCGGTCCGGCCGGCCAGCCTGCCACCGTCAAGATCGGCGATAGGACGATTACAAGCTATGACGCAGTCGCAGCCGGCGCCTCGGCGAAAGCAACGAACGCGACATTCGAAAAGAACGTCAACGTTGCCCTTCATGACGCAGGCTACCCGTTGAACCGGGCCTCCGCCCGCGTACCTGATAGCAAGCTCGATGCATTTATCGCAGCCAACCCGGAACTTGGGCTTAATGCCCAAACCGTTCGCGCCGGCGACAAACAGGTTGTCCCGACCAGCCAGCTTGTTACCGACAAGTTGCTGACGGCCGAAGAAGCGCAGGCTGCGCAGGAGATGCCAGTCTACACCATCGCGAATGGCGGCGCTTTCAGCATGGTCGCGGATCCACAACGGGTCAACTGGATCGGCACGATTGCCGTTCTGTTCGTGCTCGTGCTTTACGTCACCATGGTCTACGGGCCGATCGCGGCGCTTCTGGTCGAGCTTTTCCCGACGCGGATACGCTATACGGGCATGTCTTTGCCCTACCATATCGGCAACGGTTGGTTTGGCGGTCTCCTTCCCGCAACGGCTTTTGCCATGAGCGCGGCCGCCGGCAATATCTATTACGGCCTCTGGTACCCTATCGTCTTTGCGGCCATCACCTTCGTCATCGGCGTCCTCTTCCTGCCTGAGACCAAGGATCGCGACCTGAGTAAGATTGATTAACTTTAAGAAGTGCAAGGCATGGGAGGCCCGGTGTGAGAGCCGGGCCTTTCTCTTTGGGCGATGTAAGATTTCGTTTGGAGGTGAGTTTTTTCGCTACCAGCATCATGTCGCTCGCCGGCAGCCCCGGTCGAGTGGATTCAACGAAGCACTCTGGCCAGGCGAGGCTGCGGCCAGCCATCGCGACCGATCGAAAAGACATAGCCCAAGCGGGCAAACAGCACCGACACTGCAAATGCAAGCCATCCGCCCAAGGCAAGGCCCGCGGCGACATCGCTCGGATAATGGACGCCGATAATCACGCGGGTTGCGCCCATCCATAGGCCGATGCCGATGAACAAAAGTCGGTAGCGCGGAAAAAGCAGCGCAAGCGCGGTAAACAGCGCCCCGATGTTCGATGAATGGCCTGAAGGAAAGCTTTGATGGAGAAAATCGAGACTGAAGGGTTGAAAGCTGAAGACGCCAACTTGTTCATAGAGAAGCGGGCGGGCTCTGCCGATGAGAAACTTCAACGGGTTGGCGATCAAGGTGGCCGCCGCCACACTCGTGAACACATAGGCGATCATCCGGCCGAAATAGGCGAAGCGGAATTTCGGTCTGATTTTGAAGAGGCGGTGGCGTAAGGCATAAACGCAGACGGTAATGCCTGTGAGTGCCGCCAAAATCCAGGCGATCCTGCCGATGTCAGTTACATCGCCAGCTATGGAAACCAGTGGCGGGGATATTGACTTGGCGGCTTGGCCAAGCGGGCGATCGAACACGAAGAACGCGATCGCAACGACATTAAGTGCCGAAAGGGTGAAGCCTTTCCAAGGCACCCGACGATGGATCGTCTCGCGTGCGCGGTAGCGCTTTGCAAGATGTTTCCAGAACGATTTGGTCTCCTCAGCGTCAGCCTTCATTCCATCTCCCTTTTCGCCTTGCTGAGGGAGATAGAAAAGACGAAGGCGGGCTTCAATATTGCCCGCCTTACATAAATGCTGCAGAGATCGTGAATCACCGCTTTTGCAGTGGAACCTCTCTCTCAGGCCGACAGAGCCTTGAATTCAGCAAGAATGGCATCACCCATCTCAGTCGTACCAACCTTTTTGCCGCCTTCAGACATGATATCTGCTGTGCGAAGACCCTGATCGAGCACATTCGCGATCGCTTTTTCAAGGTTATCGGCTTCTTCAACAAGGTTGAAGGAGTAGCGAAGGCACATGGCAAAAGACGCAATCATGGCGATCGGGTTGGCGATACCCTTGCCGGCAATATCCGGCGCAGAACCGTGCACCGGTTCGTAAAGCGCCTTGCGCTTGCCAGTCTTGGCGTCCGGAGCACCGAGCGAAGCTGATGGCAGCATGCCGAGTGAGCCTGTGAGCATGGCAGCGACGTCCGAAAGCATATCGCCGAACAGGTTGTCGGTAACGATCACGTCGAATTGCTTCGGCTGGCGAACCAGCTGCATACCGCCGGCATCTGCCAACATGTGTTCGAGAACGACATCGGAATACTTCGCCTTATGCGTTTCGGTGACCACCTGGTTCCACAGAACGCCCGACTTCATCACGTTGCGCTTTTCCATCGAGCAAACGCGGTTGTTGCGGGTCCGTGCCAGTTCAAAGGCGACGCCTGCGATGCGCTCAATCTCGTAGGTATCGTAGACCTGCGTGTCGATCCCTCGCTTCTGGCCGTTGCCGAGGTCGATGATTTCTTTCGGCTCTCCGAAATAGACCCCGCCAGTGAGCTCGCGCACGATCAGGATGTCGAGGCCTTCGACAAGTTCTGGCTTTAGCGAGGATGCGTTGGCAAGCGCTGGATAGCAGATTGCCGGACGAAGATTTGCGAAAAGCTCGAGATCCTTGCGAAGGCGCAGCAATCCAGCTTCCGGACGAACGTCGTAGGGAACGCTATCCCACTTAGGGCCGCCGACCGCACCAAACAGAACGGCATCGGCGGCAAGCGCCTTCTTCATATCGTCTTCAGATACAGCTTTGCCATGAGCGTCATAGGCGCTGCCGCCAACCAGACCTTCATCCACCACAAAGCCGGCGTTCATCTTGTCGTTCATATAGGCAATGATTTTGCGGACTTCCGCCATTGCTTCAGGTCCGATGCCGTCGCCCGGCAGCAGGAAGAGATTGCGCGCTGTCATGAGAGCCTCCGCGGTTTGAAATGGCGAACCCTTATCCCCCGCATTTTCGCAATTCAAGCGAAAGAGCCGCATTTGCGGTACGGTTCCTGCCACAGAGGCCGGTTCTGGCGAAGAAAAAAGCCGGCGGAGTGACCGCCGGCTGTCATGTCGAGGTTTTCCAGTCGGACCCAAGGCCTAGATGAGGCCGGCTGCTGTCATCAACTCTGTGACCTTTTTGCTGTTGAGGCTGCCAGCATCTACTTTGGGAGCATCCAGGTCTTTGAGCGGAACAAGCTTCGGATTGGAGACAGCGTCCTTGCCGACAGCATATTCATAAGATGTGCCGTTCTTCAGGATGTCCTGGCCGCCCTTGCCCGTGATGAATTTGAGGAACGCTTGCGCTTCCTTCATGTGCTGGCTCGACTTCAAGACGCCGCCGCCCGAGATGCTGACGAAGGCACCGGGGTCCTGATTCTTGAAGTAATGAAGTGCAACGTTCTTGCTGTTTTCGCCGGTCTTGGCCTGATCGCCGAACCAATAATAGTGATAAATGACCGCGCCTTCGATCTCGCCGGCATTGACGGCCTTCATAGCAACGCTGTTTCCTTTATAAGGCGTTGCGTTTTCCTTCAGTGCCTTCAACCACTTGACCGTTTCGTCTTCACCCTTCAGCGCCAGAAGTGCGCTGACAATCGCCTGGAAGTCGGCGCCGGCTGGCGATGCACCCCAGCGACCCTTCCATTCCGGCTTTGCGAGGTCAAGCATCGACTTGGGAAGCTTGTCTTCCGTGAGTTTGGTCTTGTCATACGCAAAGACGGTTGAGCGGGCAGCAACGCCGGTCCAAAGGCCGTTGGACGGCCTATATTCTGCCGGAACCTGTTCCAAAGTCGCTTTATCGAGCGGTGCAAACAGGCCCGCATTGGCGACCAGTGTCATGGCTGGGGAGTTTTCGGTAAGGAAAACATCGGCCGGGGAAGCGTCGCCTTCCTGAATGATCTGGTTTGCAAACTGCATGTCGCTGCCCTGACGCAGCGTCACCTTGATGCCGGTTTCCTTGGTAAAGGCGTCGATCCACTCGCGACCAAGGCTTTCGTGCTGCGCGTTATAAACGACGATGCCTTCTGAATCCTGAGCGCGTGCCGTTCCCGATGTCGTCAATGCCGTCCCGCAAATCGCTGCCGCAAAGACCAGCGCGCCAGAAAGAGGCTTAATAAAGTTTTTCATAAAGGCTCCATTACGTTCCTGCCCGGCAACCAGGCGTGAACTGCCTATAAATATCATGAGTAACAATTTCAAGTTTAACGACGCGGCTTCTTTTCAAAATTCCTTGAGGTCGCAAGAATCTGCTTGGCCCGTCCGCACAGATGCCTCGTCAGATAGCCGCGATGGCATTGAGCACATCTTGTTCGATCTCCAACCCCGTCTCCAGCGCCAGCTGGCGGGCCGTGCGGCCGCGCTTTCCCGGCAGGCGCACGCCGGGATCAGAGCCGAGTTGATCAGCGAGCCGCGACAATCGCTGCGCGGCAGCGCCTCCGGCTGTCGCGGCAGGATCGATGACGATCAGCATTTGTCCGAGACCTGGCGGCTCTCCCTGGTCGTCGAAAAGTGAAGAAGATTCGAAAGAAAAGTTCGCTCCCGTCAGTGCTCCCGCCAGGACCTCGACCATCATCGCAAGGGCGGCGCCTTTGGCTTCGCCGGACGGGGCCATTGTCCCGGCAATTGCTTCGGTCGCATCGGTTGTCGGTTTGCCTTGCCGGTCGAAAGCCCAATTATCAGGAATGGGATCGCCCTTTTGTTTGGCCGCCATGATTTTTCCGCGCGCAACGCGGGAGAGCGCCAAGTCGATTACGAGCGGATCCTCGCCCGGCAAAGGTGCTGCAAAGGCAATAGGATTGGTTCCAAATACCGGGCGCGTACCGCCCCAAGCAGCCATGGAGGCTGGAGCATTTGCCACCATCAGCGCAACGAGGCCCTGCTCTGCAAATCGTTCGACCGTTAGCCCGAGAACTCCGGCATGATGCGATCTATTGATCGAGGCGGCAGCAATACCTTCCTGGCGAGCCAAAGCAGGCATCATCGAAACCGCGATATCGAGAGCGGGATAGGCGTAGCCATTGCAGGCATCTATGGTGAGAACGGCCGGCCGCGGGTTGGCGACGACGGGTTTGGCTTTCCCGTCCACTTTGCCAGCTTTCGACTGGGCGGAATAGGCTTGGACGCGGCGCAGACCATGACCGCCCTGCCCGCTCGCTTCGGCCGCAACCAGCGCGGCTGCCACCGACATTGCATTGTCCCTGCCCACTCCGCTGCGCAGCAAGGCATCAACGACTAGCTTTTCCGCTTCCGCGATTGTCAAAATCATAGGTAATTGTTCCTCTGGCGGGCAAAAAGCCTCGCGCCTTCGTCTCACGTGAAACATTTTATGTCGAGAACGGAAAGAGCTGTTTTGGATCTGGTATGCCGGGCTGGGAAAATAACCGACAGGTTTTCCGCGCACTGAGACAGCGATCTGACGCCATCAAAGCGAGCAAACGCTAAAGGCGAGAATCCGCCATATGGGCGATTTGCGCGCCCGCTTCGTACCAGATTTCCTTTAACGTGCGGAAAGCTGGTTCATTGACATCGGAGACCGGTAGCGGCAGATCGCCCTCGAGCCGTTGGCCTAAGATGTGTTCTGCCAGCGTGCGACCGAACACTGTGCCTGGTGCAATCCCACGGCCGTTATAGCCGCTAAAGCCGATGACGTTCTGATCGAAGCGATGAAATCGCGGCAAGGCATCAACGGTCATGCCGATCTTTCCGTACCATTGGTAGTCGAAGTTAGTGTCGCCCAACTGGGGAAACAGCTTGTGCATCGCCCGCTTCGCCCAGGCGGGGTGGATCATCTTGCCGCTGTTTCGCAGGGCGCCGACGCTACCGAAGACCAGCCGTCCTGCCTTGTCCAGTCGAAAGGAAGAAAGCACCTCTTTTGTGTCCCATGCGCCTTCAAGACCAGGGAGGATCGATCGTCTGAGATTGTCGCTCAGCGGTTGGGTCGCGAGGTTGAAATAAGGAAGATGCACCTGCTCTGTGCGGACCCTCTCCCAGGGGCCTGTGCTATAGGCATCCGTTGCAACGATGACCCATTGCGCCGTCACGTGCCCTTTTGGCGTTGCAACCTGCCAGTGACGGTCTTTTCTTATCGCTTCGGTCACCGGGCTTGCGGTAAAAATTGCAGCACCTGCGGCCAAGGCAGATTTTGCGAGCCCGCGGGCGTATGCCAGCGGCTGGAGTGTTCCTGCGCGTTTGTCGAGAAGAGCGCCCGTATAGCTTCTGCTTCCGACACGTCGTTCCGTCTCAGCCGCATCCAGCAGAACAACGGGTGCGCCCCGCGCCTGCCATTGGCGCGCGCGATCCTCTATTTCCTTCAGTCCCTTATCGCCTACCGCAAGGTGAAGGGTTCCGTTGCGTGTCAGTTCGCAGTCGATCCCGTGCCTTTCGATTATCTCCATGACGAGGCGCGGCGCATTGCCCAGAAGGTCGAGCAGCCTTTCGCCATATACTGGTCCGAGGACGCCCGGAAGATCATCCGGCATGACCCACATGCCCGCATTGATCAAACCCACATTGCGGCCAGCGCCGCCAAAGCCGATGGCGGTCGCTTCGAGGACGGCAGTCTTGACGCCTGCCTCTGCCAGATGAAGCGCTGCGGAAAGACCTGTGTAACCCGCACCGACGATCACGACATCGACAGTGAGCTCGTCGACCAATTCTGTCGTCGTGGGAGCCGGTGGCGCTGACCTTTCCCATAGTCCGTGCGAGTGCGGATCGTCGAGCATGGTGATATCCGTATGTAAACCCGTTCACGGGCGCGTTGCACTATCAATGTAAGATGGTCTAGTGGTCATGGCCTGTCGATCGGCGGCATTCATTCCAAATTTGTTCTGCCATTATCTTTACAAAGCACAGAAGCGCGTGAATATCGCTTTTTCAGACAGAGCTCATTCTGGATTGAAATGATCTAAGGTGCATGAACGTCGGTTTCTTCCGTCAATTTCGCTTCTTGCGGCTTTTGAAGCCGTGGCGCGGACCGGTAGCGTAACGCTTGCCGCCAGAGAGCTGAACCTCACGCAAAGCGCAGTGAGCCGGCAAATCCGTCTTTTGGAGGAAAAGCTAGGCGTTGATCTCTTTCTGCGCGAGCGCCAGACGGTGAAGCTCACCCTGGCGGGCGATGGATATGCGAGGGAGATTCGAGAGGCCCTCCGCCGGATATCGAACGCATCACTAAACCTTCGTGCCAATCCACGCGGCGGAACGCTCAATTTGGCGGTGCCCGCGACATTCGGTGCGCGCTGGCTTGCACCGCGGCTTGCCGGTTTCCTGCGCGAAAATTCGGGAATAATCGTCAACCTCGTGACGCGTTTCACGCCGTTTGATTTCCGGACAGATTCCATCGATGCTGCTATTCATGTGGGATCGGCGCAGTGGCCCGATGCCCAGCTCGATCTTCTTATGGCAGAAAAGGTCCAACCTGTTTGCAGCCCTCAATTCCGTCGCGAATGCTACGTTTCGAGCGCTGCTCAGCTCCTCGATCAGCCGCTCCTGCACCTCAATAGCCGTCCGGATGCTTGGGAGCGATGGTTTATTCATCAAGGTGTCTCGTTCCAAAGCCTGCATGGCATGTTGTTCGATGAATTCACTATCATGGCACAGGCCGCTGCTGCCGGGCTTGGTATTGCCCTTTTGCCGACATTCCTCATCGCGGAGGAGTTGGAGCGGGGACAGCTCGTCTCGATCGTTGACGGCGAGATAGAAAGCGCCGAAAAATATTATCTTGCTTATCGTGCCGAGCGCGCAGATTACCCGCCATTGTCAGCGTTTCGCAAATGGATCATTTCTGAAGCAGGCATTGCCGACTAACCGCTAGCAGCCTCACCGGCATGGCGATTTCCAACCGACAGAACAACGGACACAACATTCATGAAGCCGATTTTCGTACAGCTCCAATGCGCGCCCGGTAAAACCTACGAAGTTGCCGACGCGATTTACGAGAAGGAAGTTGCGTCCGAACTCTATTCGACCAGTGGGGACTACGACCTGCTCTTGAAGGTTTATATCGAAGAAGGTCAAGACATCGGCAAATTCATCAATGACAACATTGCCAGCATTCCCGGTATCGTGCGGTCACTGACGACGCTGACATTCAGAGCGTTCTGAACCGCATCGGTCGAGCCAAAGCAAAGGGTAAATAAACGCTGCCTTAAATGCTTTCCTCTATTGATCGAGACAGATCAGAAACGCGGGTTTATCTTTGGCCTCTTTGCCAACCATCCCACCCAGTCCGAGCCGCGGACAGAGTTCGCCGCTTGTCACGCATGTCGTGCGCCAATTTCTGCCCAATCGGGGCGGGCTTGAAGATGTCGTTGCCAATCTGGCGCGACAGACGCTTGAGGCAGGTTTCAGGGTCAAGGTCGTCACACTCGATACGCTCTTTACTGCGCGCGAGCAAAAACTGGCTCCTCACGAATATCTCGATGGAATTGAGATTGTGCGCATTCCCTGGCGCGGCAGCTCGCGCTATCCCTTAGCGCCCACGGTCTTTCGCCATCTCGGTGATGCAGATATTGTCCATGTGCATGCCATCGATTTCTTCTTTGACGCCTTGGCCATCGGGCGTTTGATGCATCGCAAGCCGATGGTCGCGACGACACATGGCGGCTTTTTTCATACGCAGGCCTATGCCGCGTTAAAGACAGTTTGGTTTAACAGCCTGACGCGGTTCTCGGCGTCTGCCTATCGAAATATCGTCTGCTGCAGCGCTTCCGATATGAGCCAGTTTGCGCAAATTGCGTCCAGCCGGTGCGTGCTGATTGAAAATGGGGTCGATATCGGAAAGTTTGCCAACTCTGCCTCACGCACACCGCAGCGACGCATCGTCACGATCGGCCGATTTTCCCTCAACAAAGGGCTTGCGAATCTTGTCGCGACAGTCGCGTCTCTGCCCAGCGAATGGACCCTCGATATTATCGGGGCGGAATCTGATTTAAAGCGTTCCGATCTCGAGCAGGTGATCGAGGGCCATCATCTTTCGTCTCGCATACGCGTTCATGTCGAGCCGGAAAACGATCAGATCCGGGAGCTTTTGGCTCAAGCGTCGATCTTTGCTTCGGCTTCTGACTACGAGGGCTTCGGACTGGTCGCCTTGGAAGCGATGAGTGCGGGGCTCTGTCCCGTCCTAAACCCCAACGAGGCTTTTCAAACTCTGGCGCAGCGTCACCAAGAGATCACCCTCGCGGATTTCCATAATCCGAAAAAATCGGCCGATGCCATTGAAGCAGCGTTTCAGCGCTTGAGCGGTGATGACGAGACGGTGCGGACCAACCTGATGAACGAAGCCCGCGGCTACTCCTGGGACTTTGCCGGGAAGCGCTACCTCGAGCTTTACCGCGACATTCTTTCGTAAAGATTGGCGGCGCTTCTTCTGCTTGCGTTTAATCTCCCCAGCTCACGCGGCTTGATCGGCAGGCTTGATCGTCTGCGAGCTCTCGACGGCTTTGATAACATTGTCCAGGAATGCACGGCGCGCGGCGGCTTGCGTCAGATTGTGGTCGGCATTGCTCAGCATGACGAGGTCCACGTTGCCGTAGCGAGACAAATTGCGTCCGCCCGGACCGAAATGAAAGTACATCTCGTCAAGGCCGATGTCACGTTCGCTGTAGAGCATGATCAAACGCGTTTTGCGTGTCTGCAGTGTTGAAAAAATCGAATGAACCTGGCGTGCGGACTTGCCGCTCTTCGGCAACATCCGGACCAGTGGCGAAAACCGGAACGACATGCGTCGCCAGCAGGCGATGAAGAGGTTGCATATCGCCGCTTTGACGTTGATTTCTCCGCGAAGCAGGCGCTTTACCGTATTGAAGCTCATAAGCCGCTGGCCATAATCTTCGATGCTGCGCGGAATGGTTCTATCAAAGTCCTCACTCAACTTGCGGGACGGATCCCAGTAATAGACAGCCGGATTCGCTGCGACGACTGCCTTGATGCGAGGATCGACATAGCCAAGCTGAATGGCAAGGTAACCGCCGCTGCATCGCCCGACGCCGACGGGCCGACCAGGTACATGATCTTCCAGCAGATCAAGCGCAGCCCTGGCGTCTTTCAGTTGCATGGCCGAATAGATGATCTGATCGGGTCCATCCGCTGCTGCTGCGCTATCGCCAATACTGCTGACGTCAAATCGCAGGGAAGGAATGCCGCGCTGTGCCAGTTCGCGAGCCATCGTCACATTGGTACGGCCCCATCCTGCATGGCGTTCGTTCGACGCCCCAAGGAAGATAACGGGATCACCCGTTTGTGGTCCTGTGGGTCGTGTGAGAACGGCGATGAGATGCTGATGTGCGCCAAAGCGCAGCGGCAATTCCTCAAATCCATGTCCCGTCAGACGCTGAGGACCTTCGCCATCAGCTGCCATTGCAGTGAACGAAGTCACCGGAAATGTCGCCTCGAACCAGTCGGTCATTCGGCGCAAGCCGGCTTCCGGCACCTTCCCGATCAAAGGATTACGCGAGGCCTTTTCATAGTCGGGAAATTCGTCCTGTTCGACGATCGCGCCGCTTTGTTTCAGAGCGGTCGCCAAACTCATATCATCGGCTCGGCCGGGTTGCTCCAGAATGAGGTATTGCGGCGCCGCCGCTTTCTCCGGCGCGGAAAGATTGAAGGCGCGTAGGCGTGCTTCGATTTCCTTCGGCATGGTCAGGCCGGCGATCGAAACGACATTGGGACGATCATCGGCAACACCAAGATCGGCCTCAACGATGTTGGACCACATCTTGACCTCACGCAGATAGGACCGACCGTTCAGGGCAGGCGCGATCATCACAATAGCTTCTACGCCGCCAATAACAGGGGCCATGCGCTCCGCTAGAATGGCTCCGATCGACTGTACGACGAGGACAATCTTGCGGCGCCCGCTTCGCTTGCGTAGCAGATTTGCTGCTTCGAGAACGTTTTGCTCCCATACCTCCCAGGCAGCCGCTCCTTCTTCAAAGTCCAGCGCATCTCCCGTCCCGCGATAGTCGAACCGTAGGCTGGGGACGCCGATAGTTGAAAGATGTTCCGCCGCATTGCGCAGGAGTTTGCGGCCGCACATTTCCTCAAAGCCCCAAGCGCTGAGAAAAAGAACGGCAATATCGCGTTGTACCAAGCTTCCTTCGGTGTCCTTGAAGAGACCGATCGTGCCATCGACGACCACCGGTATGGCAGCTTTACAGGTTTCGTTCTTATCAGGGTCAGCAGCGATCGATGATTGAACTTTCTCCGGTGCGATGAAGCGAACCGTCGTCGAAAGCGGCCCGCGCAGGATGGGAGACACCCTGCTGACGATGGAGTTGAGCACCTCGATATCCTCCTGAGGTAGAACGCGAAGAAGGCGAAGACATAGAAAATAGATGAGACCGCCTGCGACGATGCCGGCGCAAAGACCCAGCGGCCCCTGCAGGGTCGTAACAGTTGTGTAGGCGGCAAGGGCGCATGCAATGGCCGCAGCCAAGGTGCGCGCCAAATCCCTATACAGTCCCCCGAGCTTGGCATTGAGCCGGGTGAATTTCAAAAGGATGAGAGCCATACTTGCAAAGGCCAATACGCGCACGAGCGCGGCCCCGACGCCGGCAAAGAAGGGCACGAGGATGAGGCATCCCAATATCATCACAGCCGCGCCGGCAATTCCCGTTTTCAAACGGTCGCGCTCGCGTTCCATCGAAAGCAGATAGATGCCGAGCGTTTGCATGAAGGTGCTTGCAGGCGCCGTCAGTGCGAGAACCGCGACGATTGGACCAGCAGGACGAAAAGCAGGACCAAACACGGTCTCAACAAGCTCGTTGGAGATGGCCGCAAGACCCAAGCTCATCGGAAGAACGAGATATCCCATCGCGCGCGTGACGGACGAAAAGACCTCGACTGGCAATGTGCCATCGGCACTTTGATGCCGTCTTTCAGAATAGTAGGGCAGAATGCTCCCGGTCAGCTGGATTGGCAGCTGCAAGGCAATATTGGAAATCGACAGGCCGATCGCGTAATAGCTGACCATTTCGACAGACCAAAACTGTTGCAGATACAAAAGCTCAATGCGGTTGAGAAACACTGAGTCGATGAGATACTGGCCGACCAGGACCATCGAAGAAATTGTCAAAGTGCCAAGCGCAACGCCGCATTTGTCGCGCCGCACGAAAAAGGTTGGAAGCGTTGCCACCAGCATGACGATCTGCCCCGCGATGTAGCCGATCAGGGCACCTGTCACGCCGTCATACCAAGCGCCGATGCCCACGCCGATCATCTGAACTGTCGACGCAGCAACTGTTAGCTTGAAAAAATCGACAAGGCGGCGTTCACCGATCAGATACAGCTTAGCGAAAGAGCCGACGGATTGAACTGCGAACAAAATCCCCGTCAAAATGGCAACTTGGGGGCTGGTCTTCGCCCAATGGAGCTCCTCGGAGGTCAAGAATACGGCGGTATAGAGACCCAAGAGAACGAGAGTAGAGGCAAGCATCAGCAGGAGGAGGATCGCTGCAAAGCCACGCCGCTGCCGGGCGCTATAGCCTTGCACCTCCAATTGCGGCAGCAACCGCGCCATCGTGATGCCTGAGCCGAGCTCTGCAATGGCCGCACCTGTGGTGCAGAGCCAAAGAGAAAAGGCGATGATGCCGTTGTCTTCCGGGCCAAGAAGACGCGCCGTAAGGATCGAGCAGAAGAAGCCGGCAAGCAGGAGCAACATGCCGCCTGCGGCGTTCATCACCGAGTTTGCAATGATCCCTTTCGACATGGTCTATCCTGGTTCGCCTTGACTACTCGTTCCTACGATCAATGGGTTAAGATAAACCGGCACGTCTATCCTTAAGCCTTTCTAATATTGATCACTGGTCCACCCAGCGCGCTGACGTGACCTTCAATGACTTCTTCCTGATGACGCTCTGAAAGTGGTGTCAGCCGAACCAGCTTCGACGTGCCAGGTGCGAGATGAAACCAGTCATCTGCAGGCCTGTAGCCCGGGATCATCAAATGGACCGATTGCGCAAAACTGTCGGTCGATAGCGACACTGCCAGTCCATCTTTTTCCCCGAGCAGTGTGGCCTCGATATTTGAAGGCCCCATCAGCTTTGCGCGTCCCGCTGGGAAATGAAAAGCTTCGGCCAACACAGTGCCGTCTGCATTCTTTAGCCGTGCTACAACGACGTCGTGGGAAAGGGGGCCGAAACGAAATGCATAATTCGTATCGAAAAACCCGCCGAATAGATCGGTGCAGGCAAAAGAATGCGAAGAGCGTGGCTGCAAGGCGAGGGCCTGGCTTGCATGATTGACACGCTGCCGGCCGTTGCGAAGGCAGGAAAGCTCGACCTCGACGGCAGCCACTTCACGCGTTTCGTTGAGCACATGTAGATCAAGGCCGTTGGTGCCTTCGTCGCTCAACAAGATTTGCAGCGGCCGGAAGGCCCGGTGCATCGCATACCAGACCGGTTTTGGCTCTCCGGTCGAATCGATGACGCCCCAACCTGCGCCCGGCAAGAGATCCTGGAGCGTCCAGACGAGCGCTCCATTGCAGCCTGAGGCCGGACGCCGCCATTCCGCAAAACATTCCTCCAGCACCTCGCCGGTTACGGCTCGAGACAGATCCAGGTAGAGAGCTAGATCCTCGCGGCGTAGCCTTTGCGGATCGAGACCATAGAGGAGCTGAAGGTAGAAATCGCGGACATCTTCAAAATCCCAGGAGGCAGAACGATCTCTTGGTACCCGCTCCTTCCACAGGGGGTGGTGAACGGGGGGAACATCGAGATGCCGATCAAGCGTGATCTGCTGTGGAACCTGAGAAAAGGCAAGGCTCTCTGCCGCAAATCTGACATTGGCACGACGTGCATCCTCAAGCGGACGCATATAAGCGCCTACCCCGTAATAGTGCGTAACGCCTGCATCGGGTGAAAAGGGCATCGCGCCGCCAGACGGAGAATTGGCAACAAAGGGAACGTCAGGCCGCATACGGGATGAGATAGCAGGCAGGATCTCATCCGTGATCGGTCCGCTCCAGACTTCCTTCGGCAAGCCCATCATGGCCGCCTGCTGGAAAACCTCGCTCCCGCCACAAAGGATCGTCAGCGATGGCGATGCTTGGGTTGCATGCAAAAAGTGCTCAGCCTCGGCGTGAACATGTTCGATAAAGCCTCGGTCCTTCGCCGGGTAATCGAAGTTGGCAAACATGAAGTCCTGCCAGACCATCAAACCCAGCTCGTCGCACAGGGCGAAAAAGTCTGGCGTTTCATAGGCCATTGTTCCGCCGATCCGGATCATATTCATTCCGGCCTCAGCGGCTCGTCTCAAGAATGGCTCGTAGTCTTGCCTCTCTCCGGGCAGACGGACAATGTCGGCGGTGGTCCATACAGCGCCCCTGCAGAAGATGCGTTGTCCATTGATCTTCAAGGCGAAGTCACTGTTATCGGCCCCGTGCTCAACTGCCAGATGACGAAAACCAGTCTTTCCCAAAGAAAACTGATGGGCGCCTGCGATCAGCGTTATGTCATAAAGCCTCGCTGCACCGTGCGTGTTTGGCCACCACGGCTCAATTTTGTTGAGACGAAGAATTGCCGAGTAGCGATCCTGTCCGACCCTTTCAAAAGGCTGGGTGCAACCAGCGCACTGCAGATGTAGCGGCTCTTGGCTCTTGGATATCAGCGAAACGCTGAGAGTTGCTTGTCCGTCTTCATGCAAAGCTGCCCGGATCGTGACGTCGTCGAAGGTGATGTCTTTCCTTCGCACCAGCATGATGGGGCGCCAAGGCCCGACGGCCTGTATCTCCGGGCACCAGCCGGGCATCCTTCCCAAAAGGGTCGTGCGAATGTTCTTCAAGCCTTGCGGCTTGATCATCTGCGGGCGCCAGCGCGCGCGCAGGCCCGGCTCCGCGAGTTTCGGCAGGAGCGCGCGAAAGCAGAGCGCGAGTTCATCTCCTCCCTTCAAGGTCACAGGAAGCTCATAGCGACTGAACATGCTTTGCGAGGCAAGAATCTGCGTGCCGTTCAGAAACACATCGCAAAAGGTGGCTAGTCCTTCAAAACGAAGAATAGCTTCGCCGGCTTCTTCACCGAACAGGCGGCAAATATACCACGCATCGCGGTCGTCCAGCGGCACCGGTTTTTGCCGGTCAAATTGTCCTTGGTTTTCAAGGGCCTGCGCCACCGTGCCTGGCACGAACGCGGGAACAAACGGCGCGTTTACCGGAAGATCCTGGGGAGACTGATAGGCACTCGGTTCAGTCAGAACGAGGTTCCAGCCCTCACTCAACGCCGTTTCATCGGCACCGATCGCCGCTAGCCTACCCCTCATTGTCGTCCCCGGTCTATAGCTGCTTGGCAAGGCGCTGCATCAGCGCATCCCATGCTTCGATTGCGGGCTCAAGCGCAGTGCGCAAAGGCTCGAATTTCTGTCGCGTGATGGCACGCGCAAGCTGGAACTGAACGGATTTGGCAACCTCTGCAATTCGGCGCGCCTCCCCGGCGGCGGTCGAGAATTGCGGAGAGGCCCAATCCAGCACCTCGCCAGCGAGTTCGAAATTTGCCCCAAATTGCCGCAGGGTGTTGAAGGCATATTTATGGAAAAACTCGAAGGGACGATCCGCCAAGGCTTCTACCTGCTGCGGAAACACCGTCGAAAATGCCTGCAGTGGATTGCGATCCGGTCTTCTTTTGAAATGTTTTGCCAGAAGGCCGAAGGTAATCTCCCGTAAGGCCTCGCTCGACAATGCTTGCCGCTGAGGCAGACGGGCGAATTCCGTATAAGGCAGGAATGGCAGATCGCCTTCCGGTCTGTTCAGCTGAAACAGCCCATCGTAATCGTCGCCGTTGAGCGCGAAATAGCCACCGTTATGGAAATATTCGATCCTTTTGCTGGTGCGATCAAGGCGATTGACAGCGATCGTCGTCTTACCATGCTCACTGCGATAGGCCGTTCCAGCCGTGTCAGGCATATAAAACGAGTCCATCTCCAGGAGGCAGAGGCGGCCACGCGCGATCTGCGTCTCGATATGACCTTCCACGGAATCGAAAATTGCCAGCTCGGTGACCCTGATATCGTAAAGGGTTTCGAGATCTTCGAGAGGCACCTTGAAAAAGGTAAACTGATCGCCTTCGAAATCCTGGGTCAGGGTGAAAGCCAACATGGCTTCTGGCGGGACCTGGAGGCTGTTCAGCACCTCGATCCATAAGTCGGCGTAACAATTGGTTTCCGGCCAAATACGGTCAGACTCGTGCAGCCGATGGCGCCGATAACCTTCCGGTGTCAGCGCAGGAAAAACGGCTTTTATCGTCGTACTTATGCCCATAGCGCTTCGCGAACCGCTATCGGCCAGGTTTCGACCTCAAGGCCATGATGAGCAAAGAGGGCAAGCGCAATCCGCTCCAGTCCGAAACCAACGCATGCGGTATGGGCAACGCTGCCGTCCTCAAGGGCCAGTCCCCATTTCTGGCCGAACGAGTCCTGGTGATAGTTGAAGCTCATGCACGCGGTGGGCTTGGCCGACGAAGTTACAGGGATCAGCAACTCGAACTTCAGGTTCTGGTCACGCTGATTGTTGACCATCATCTTGCCGGCGCGTCCAAAGAACGGATCGTTGGCGACGTCGATGACGACATCGAGCCCCAGCTTCGACATCATCTCGACACCACGGTCCATCCAGAGCTGGCGGAAGGCGGTGACGTGATCTTCGGTTCCCATGCAGACATATTCGCGCATCCGGAACAGTTGCTGGCGCGCCGGGTCTTTCGAGGGCTCATGCCGGAAGCAGTAGGATTGCAGATCGAACAAAGCGCCCGCGTTCGGCAGCGGACCGCGCTTGGCAACCGTCGGGTAAAGGGGATAGCAGGCTGCCGGCGTCAAAACGATATCGGTTGCCTCCTGGCCTTTCGTCCATTCCTCGCCAGCATCTATGCACTGCAACAAGCTCATGTGGTCGAGCTCGCTGCCGCAAAAGCTATGAACCGTACCCGCAAGCTGCGGAAAGCTCTTCATATAGCCGCTCTTTTCGAAGAGAGCGCGATTCATGCCAGGCGGGAAGCGCATGGCTTCTGCGCCATCTGCACCGCCGTATTGGCCGATGAGGCGTTCGAAACCTGAGATGACGTCTTCGAACTGTCCACTGCGGCCGTAGAGACCGTCGACGCCCGTATCAATCAGAAGACCGCTTTCAAAAAGCCGGTCTAGGAAGGAGGTCTGCATGTCCATCGTCATTATCCCAATAGGCTGGTATCTTGTTTGTGGATGAGGAGCATGCTCGCCGTGTTGGCGAGGATACGGTCGTTTGAGATCATCAATTGAGCGGAATTGGCGTCGCGCAGATGCCTGCCAAGGCTGAATGGCGTGCCGTTTTTATAGCCCATGATCCCGCAGACGATCATGGCCTTGTTGATGATGGTCAAAATCGTTTCAGACGAGGCGATCTTCACGTTGTTCATCGCAACCGCGAAAGCCATCGATGACAGGACGTCCGGATCAGCTTTTGCCTGTTCATAGGCACCGAGACCACTTCGAATGTTGGATCTCACCATCTGCAGCAGAGTGCAGGCTTCCGCCAAATGGAGGGCTCCGGGCGGCGTTACGCCGGGAGATTTTCGCGCTGCGGCTCTGACGAATGATTGCGCGCGGGCAACGGCGTCCACAGCGATACCGTACCAAACACCGCTCCAGAGAAGATGCGAGGAAGCGAGCATCGACTGGGCCGCAATTTCTGCAAAAGGCTTAGGAAAAATTTGTTCGGTCGGCGCCTCTCCCTCAAAGAGGAAGCCGTCGGAGCAAGTGCCGCGCATGCCGAGCGTATCCCATACATGAGTGCGCTCCAACCGATATTGGTCTTTCAGGAACACCGTCATGACCTGATCGGAAGGAGCCGCTTCGGCATGAGCACGCGAGGTGATCAAAATCGCATCGGCATAAACGGCATAGGAAATGACCGTCGCATCTTTCTTTAGGCGGCATATGTCGCCTTCGACTTCAATGGCGCAGATCGAATTGCGCAAATTGCCGCCAATACCGCCTTCCGTCGTTGCCGAGGCAAGGAGGAACTGCTCGCAGGCAATCCGGCTCATGAACATGCTGTGCCATTTGCTATCAAGCCCATGCTCCACCATGCTCGACAGCTTGATGTGATGCATGGCGAAGATCATCGCGCTTGCAGCACAGGCCTGGCCAAGGACGGTGCATAGCGAAGCGATCTCGGATGTCGATGCGCCCTCGCCGCCTAGACTTTTCGGCACCTGAATGCCGAAAAGCCCTTCCGACTTCATCGCGCTGACGGCTTCGGCGGGAAACCGCCCCTCGCTGTCGACGAGATCAGCATGTCTTGCGGCAACTTCCGCAACTCTGGCGACCCGTTTATCAAGGCCGTCTTTTCCAAGATTGACGGCGAGGTTCATCTCACGCGACCTTCCGGTCGCCGGTGATTTGACCGACCGTGGTGATGATGGCGTTGATGCTGCTGAAAGACTTGCGGTTGAGTAGATTATCAGGGAATTCGATGTCGAATGCTTCCTCGATTGCAAGCATCAGCTGGACAGATGCGAAAGACGTCAGGCCCGCCGCATAAAGATCTGCGTCATCGCTGACTTGGTCGATATCGACCGGAAGCTTCCCAAATTTCGCCAGAAGCTCTCGAATTTTCGAATGCATCCCCATTTCTCCGTTTTATATCCGCATTTCATCTGCGTTAGGAGGAGGTAATAGGAGAGAAAAGCCAAGATTCCGCTAATTCATAGCGTTAACAAAACATCGGCACCTTGCCATATATTGAAGCAGTGCCGCTCCGATCACAGATTTTACCTTCCCCAATAAAGGTTTTAACTTGGCAAATCGTTTTTGTCACAGATTTTCTCTTGTGCCGATTTAATCCAGCTTGGATGGTGGGTATGTGTGTGCCCGGCGATGATAATCGGTAATGGTGTAGGAGCCGTCAGAATTGCGCGTTGCGGTTTTGGACATCAGCGGCGCTTTCCCATAACCTCCGGGGATATCCAAGACATAGTCGGGTTGACAAAGTCCGGACAGATGACCGCGAAGGCTTTCAACCAGCCGTTGGCCCTCTTCGAGCGAAAGTCGGAATCGCGATGTTCCGGGCGCTAGATCCGGATGATGCAGATAGTAGGGTTTGATCCTGTTTTCGACAAATGCCCTCATCAGATCCGAAAGCACTTCCACATCATTATTCACGCCTTTGAGGAGAACGGTCTGGCTTACCATCATGATGCCGGCATCGATCAGGCGGGCACAGGCCTCCCGCGCCTTTTCCGTCAACTCGCGTGGGTGGTTGGCGTGCAGCGCGACATAAAGCGTTTTGCCGGCCTTCTTCAAGTTTTCGATCAGTGTGTCGTCGATCTTCGAAGGATCCACCACAGGCACGCGCGTATGGAAGCGAACGATTTTGACATGAGGAACCGTTGCAAGCTGTTCCATCATCTCGCCCAGCCTGCGCGGGGACAACACCAGAGGATCGCCGCCGGTCAAAATGACCTCCCAGATCTGCGGATGGGCGCGAATATAGTCCATGGCTGCCGCCATGGCCGGCGGCTCAAGGGTTCCAAGCCCTTGCGGCCCGACCATCTCGCGGCGGAAACAGAAGCGGCAGTAGACCGGGCAGACATGCACGGCTTTCAAGAGAACACGATCGGGGTAACGATGGACAATGCCTTCGACTGGGCTATGCGCTGCGTCTCCGATCGGATCAGACCGCTCTTCCGGCGTTGTGACGAGTTCATCGGGATGCGGGACATATTGCAAGGCAATTGGATCGCTCACGTCCTGTGGATTGATCAGCGTCGCCACATCGGCCGTCAAGCCAACCGCATAATGCTGTGCGACCGGCTCAAGCTTCGGCGCATCCGTCTCTTTTACCAAACCGGCTTCCACAAGATCGGTTACCGTGCGGAGGGAGCGCGACAAGGTCATGTGCAAGTCTCCGCGACTGGCGTCCACAAGACTTGATCTATTCGTGTTGCGCCGGTTGCGAGCATGGCAAGACGATCGAAACCAAGGGCAATGCCGCTTGCTTGCGGCATCAAGCGCAAGGCTGCAAGAAAGTCCTCATCAATCGGATAGGTCTCCCCATAAATACGGGCCTTCTCCGCCATCTCTTCCATAAAGCGGCGCTTCTGCTCGTCTGCATCCGTCAGTTCGCCAAAGGCGTTGGCGAGTTCGACGCCGCATGCATAAAGTTCGAACCGTTCTGCAACGCGAGGGTCGTCCGCCGCCGGTCTTGCAAGTGCCGCCTCGCTGACCGGGTATCGGTCTAGAATGGTTGCTCGGCCCTGGCCAAGGTGAGGCTCGATCCGCTCCACAAGGACGCGGCTGAACAAGTCGGCCCAGCTGTCGTCTTCAGCCGATCGTATGCCGTTTGCAGAAAGAGCTGCCGCCAGTGCGTCTCTGTCGGTCTGTCCGTTTATGTCGATGGTGGCGAGAAGATCGATCTTCGCATAGTGCCGGAAGGCGTCCGCTACGCTTAGACGTTCTGGCTCCAGGAACGGATCGGCCTCCATGCCGCGAAAGCGGAAAGTTTTCGTTCCCGATGTCTCCGCGGCGAGCGCCAGAACGCGCGCGCAATCGCGCATCAGGCTCTCATAGGTTTCCTCAACGCGATACCACTCGACCATCGTGAATTCCGGATGGTGGAGAGGTCCGCGCTCCCGGTTGCGATAGACATGAGCAAAGCAGACGATTCGCTTTTCCCCCGCAGCCAGAAGTTTCTTGCAGGCAAATTCAGGAGATGTGTGCAGATAAAGCGGTACCGACCTACCATCGGTGCTGATCGCTTGGGTGCCGAAGGCATGCAAATGCGCTTCGTTGCCAGGAGAGGTTTGCAACGAAGCACAATCGACTTCGATGAAGTCATGCACTGCGAAATCGTTAGCCAGCGCGGCGCGGATCTTGTTTCGCCCAATCAGAAATGGCCTGCGATCGGCATGCACATGGGAAGACCACCAGGCGGAGGGCTTGCTATTGGTGCGGGTCATTCTTTGCTTTCTTCTCGGCAAAAGCCAAGCAAGGCTGGCTTTCCAGCGGAATTTAGGTTAGTTGCGCCCCAAACAACAATTCTCATTGCGTCTCCGGCGATCATTTATCGTCCTCTACGACGCAAGAAGCCGAGTTACAAGGAAGTCTTATGGTCAAGATCATCGCCTCTTCCGTCCGCAAGGGCAACGTTCTCGATGTGGACGGCAAGCTTTACGTCGTTCTCACCGCGCAGAACTTCCATCCAGGCAAGGGCACGCCGGTGACGCAGGTCGACATGCGCCGCATCGTTGATGGTGTGAAGGTTTCGGAACGTTGGCGTACTACGGAACAGGTCGAACGGGCCTTCGTCGAGGACGTCAACTTTCAGTATCTCTATGAAGATGGCGAGGGCTTCCACTTCATGAATCCGGAAAGCTATGATCAGGTGGTTGTCGATGTTGACACCATGGGCGATCAAAAGGCCTATCTGCAGGAAGGCATGACCTGCATTCTTTCGATCCACGAAGGAATTCCGCTCGCGATCGAATTGCCGCGTCACGTCACCCTCGAGATCAGCGAAACAGAACCGGTCGTCAAAGGTCAGACGGCTTCGTCTTCCTATAAGCCGGCTATCTTGTCGAACGGTATCCGCACCCTGGTTCCTCCGCACATCACCGCAGGAACGCGTGTCGTCATCGCGACGGAAGACAACTCCTACGTCGAGCGCGCCAAGGACTAATCTAGCGCGCTGCGCCTGATGATTTGTTCGGGCGCGAGGCAGTGATCAGCATCGGTCGCTGAGGCCATCAAGATCAAAACCCGCCGGCTCCACCGGCGGGATTTTTTATGCGACAACATGGCTTACGAAAACGATCCTAAGCGGGAGGAGCCAGATGCATGTTGAACTTCGCGATGCCGAGGTGGCGGATGTTTCCGTCATAACAACGATCTATGCCGATGCGGTGATGAACGGCGTCTCCAGTTACGAGCTCACTCCACCGTCTTCTGCCGAAATGAAGGAACGCTTCCTGGCGATTAAGGGCGGCAGCTTCCCGTACCGAGTCGCGGTGGACGATGAAGGGGAGGTCGTCGGCTATGCCTATGCGTCTTCTTTTCGCACTCGGCCTGCTTATCGCTGGACGGTAGAAGATTCCATCTATCTTGCGCCACGCGCTCAAGGTCGAGGGATCGGCAAGCGGATGCTCTCAGATCTCGTTGAGCGGTGTACAGGCCTCGGCTTTCGGCAGATGATCGCCGTTATCGGCGGTGCTTCGCCGGCCTCGGTTGCGCTGCATCACTCGCAGGGCTTCATCTACAGCGGCGTTTTGAAAGCAACTGGCTATAAGCATGGCCGCTGGTTGGATACCGCACTCATGCAGCGTGCGCTTGGCGAAGCGGATCAATCCAGGCCAAATCCGATTCCTTAGCCCAAATAGATCAGCCGCTGCATCGCCATATGAGGAACGGTTGAAGACGAGGGCAACTCAACCGGTCATCATTCTCACAGCGGTTATTTTTCGACGAGCTTCAATGCCTTGTCGAAAACCTTCAGCACCTGTGCAAGGTCATGCCCGCGCTTGAGGATCGTTCCGTTGGTATTGATGACACTGAAGGCGCCTTGCTTGGCAGCCAGCTTTGGGTTCTTCTCGATCCGGAACAGCGGCATTTCGCCAGAGCGTTTGAAGACGGAAAAGACAGCCTTTTCGCGCCCGTGGTCGATGGCGTAGTCACGCCATTCACCTTCGCCAACCATGCGGCCGTAAATCCAAAGGATCTGGTCGAGTTCGCGACGGTGAAACGTAATTGGGAGAGGATCTTTGCTGCGCTTATATTCCTTGAGATCAACGACAACAGAGCCGTTCTCTTCGCCAGCATGGCTTCTTCCATGCCGCAAATCCGGTTGATCTGTCATTCCAGCTCAAGCCTCCTCCATATGACGAGAGAGTGACAGTGTGCCCGACCGCTGCCAAATTGCAAGGCATTTACTCTAAAAACTGGCGGTGGATTTTCCACAAGTTGTGCCTCATTCCCGTCAAACGCGTGCCTCATTTTCGGGCGAACGTCCGCCCGACAGTTTGGCGCTCTGACGCGCCAAAGGGCCCGGCTGGTTGCATCGACCTTAACCCCAGCCCCGAATGCGGTTGGCCGGGCCTCCAGGAAGAACGCATCAGCGGTTCGATTGATCAGATATTTTTTCCTGCCGGTATAACAGTTGCGCCGATGATCGCAGCTGGATCGCCATCACTGGTCGACGTCTGCAGAAGGACGGCGCAGCCTTCGAGATCCTGCTTTTGTAGAACAGTCGCCGGTAGTTTGAAGACGGCCTGCTTGCCGTTCCACATGCCGATCGTTTCGACATTCGCGACGCTATGCAGGTAGGCGATTTTCTTACCAGTGTTTTCGCCCTTCTCGACGTCGATCGTCTTTTCCTTGTTGTAGTAGACAAGCACGACATTTGCCTTGCCTTGTCCGTCGCCAACAGTGATCTCCAACTCGTCGCCAGTCATTGCTGTGGTGATTGGGACAGTCAGGCCCTTGCCTTCGCCTGGATATGTCTCGACCTTCGAAACGATACCGGACAGATCCGAACCCCTGACGTGGTCGCGACCGTTGATGATCACCTGCGGCGTATAAACATTGCCACGGCCCATCATGCGGGCATAACCGTACTGCCGCTCCGTGTTTTCCTTCGAGCTCAGCGTGTCGGTCCAGCCCATGTAGTTCCAGTAGTCGACGTGATAGGCGAGGGCGATCACGTCTTGCCGGCCGGCGATCTGCCGAAACGCATCATCTGCCGGCGGACATGAGGCGCAGCCCTGCGAGGTGAAAAGCTCGACAACGCCCTTCGGCCTTTCTTCCGCATGCAAAGGCCCCGCCAGAAGCGCACTTGTCAGAAGTAAGATCTGAAACCTCGCAAACATTCGTCGTACCTCTACCCCACCGCCGTTTCGTCCGGCGGCCATGTCAATATTCGATCATCCAACTGTTGCTCAAGGCTTGCGTGATGGATCACATATAGAACCGAAGACCTAAAAATAGCTTTTCGTTCCCAGTTTCAAAACTCACGATAGGGTGAGACATCGCGACAGCTTACGGTCCGGGGACACAAGCGCGTGACAAGACATGAAAAAGCCGCCGAAGCTTTCGCGCCGGCGGCTTGGTAACTCGGATTTCCGATTAAGCCGCGAGGTCGCGCAGAACCGTCTGCAGAATACCGCCATTGTTGAGGTAGATGACCTCATCCAGCGTATCGACACGGCAAATCAGCGGGACGTCCTTCACGGTGCCATCGCTGTAGGTGATCTTGGCGATCTTGCGCTCACGCGGCTTGATCTGCCCAAGGCCTTCAATGGTCACGATCTCGTCGCCCTTCAGACCGAGGCTCTGCCAGGATGTGCCGTCTTCGAACACAAAGGGGATAACGCCCATGCCGACGAGGTTCGACCGGTGGATACGCTCGAAGGACTGTGCGATCACAGCTTTGACGCCGAGCAGGTTCGTGCCCTTTGCCGCCCAGTCACGCGATGAACCATTGCCGTACTCGACGCCGGCGAAGATGACCAGAGGAACACCTTCTGCCTTGTACTGCATGGCAGCCTCGTAAATCGAGGTTTCTTCCTTCGACGGATAATGGATGGTGTAACCACCTTCCTTACCGTTCGGGCCAAGCATGTGGTTGCGAATACGGATATTCGCGAAGGTGCCGCGCATCATGACTTCATGATTGCCGCGACGCGTGCCGTACTGGTTGAAGTCAGCAACGCCTACGCCATGATCCAGGAGATAGGCGCCTGCCGGCGACGCAGCCTTGATGGAACCTGCGGGCGAGATGTGGTCGGTCGTGATCTTGTCGCCGAAGAGGCCCAGAACGCGTGCGCCCTTGATGTCCGAAACGCCCGATCCCTGCTTGCCCATACCCACAAAGTAAGGAGGGTTCTGCACATAGGTGGAGTTTTCGTCCCATGCATAGGTCTGACCGGCCGGCACATTGACGGCCTGCCAGTTTGCATCGCCCTTGAAGACGTCCGCATATCTCGTTTCATAGAGTTCACGGGTCACGTATTTCTCGATGAACTCCTGAACTTCCTGAGCACTTGGCCAGATGTCGCGCAGGTAGACCGGCTTGCCGTCCTTGTCTTCGCCGATCGGGTCTTTCGTGAGGTCCTTGGTTACCGTTCCGGCAAGAGCATGTGCCACCACCAGCGGTGGCGATGCCAGGTAGTTCGCCTGAACATCCGGGGAGATACGACCTTCGAAATTACGGTTGCCGGACAGCACGCCAGCGACGATCAGACCCTTGTCGTTGATGGTCTTGGAGATCGGAGCCGGAAGTGGACCGGAGTTGCCGATGCAGGTGGTGCAGCCAAAGCCCACCAGGTTGAAGCCAAGTGCATCCAGATCCTTCTGAAGGCCGGACTTTTCCAGATATTCGCCAACGACCTGCGATCCTGGCGCCAGCGAGGTCTTAACCCATGGCTTGGATTTTAGACCCTTTGCCACCGCATTGCGTGCCAAAAGGCCGGCTGCGATCAGGACGCTCGGGTTCGACGTGTTGGTGCAGGAGGTGATGGCGGCAATCGCCACGTCGCCGTGACCGATATCGAAGTCTGTGCCTTCGACAGCGTAACGATTGGAAAGTTGGCCAGGCTTCTTATAGTCGCTTTCCATAGAGGAAGCGAAGCCGGAGCCAATGTTTTCGAGCGCGATGCGGCCTTCGGGACGCTTTGGACCGGCCATCGATGGGACGACATCGTTGAGGTCGAGTTCGAGCGTATCAGTGAACACGAGATCGGCGCCATCGCCATCGCGCCACATGCCCTGCGCCTTGGAATAGGCTTCGACCAGAGCAATACGATCTTTTGCGCGGCCGGAAATCGTCAGGTAGCGGATCGTTTCGCCGTCGACCGGGAAGAAGCCGCAAGTTGCGCCATATTCAGGTCCCATGTTCCCGATCGTCGCGCGGTCGGCGAGCGGCATGTTGTCCATGCCCGGTCCGAAGAACTCTACGAACTTCGACACCACACCCTTCTTGCGGAGCATCTGCGTGACGGTCAGAACGAGGTCGGTTGCCGTGACGCCTTCCTTGAGTTTGCCCGTCAGCTTGAAGCCGACGACTTCAGGAAGCAGCATGGAGACAGGTTGGCCGAGCATGGCAGCTTCGGCTTCGATGCCGCCCACGCCCCAGCCCAAAACACCGAGGCCATTGATCATGGTCGTGTGCGAATCGGTGCCGACGCATGTGTCCGGATAAGCGATCGTCTCGCCGTCTTCTTCCTTGGTCCAGACGGTCTGACCGAGATATTCGAGGTTAACCTGGTGACAGATGCCGGTACCGGGAGGCACGACGCGGAAGTTTTCGAAAGCCTGCTGGCCCCACTTCAAGAAGCGGTAACGCTCGCCGTTGCGTTCATATTCGAGTTCCACGTTACGGGCAAAAGCCTGTGGCGTGCCGAATTCGTCAACGATAACCGAGTGGTCGATGACGAGATCGACAGGGACAAGCGGATTGATCTTTTCAGGATCGCCGCCCAAAGCCTTGATCCCGTCGCGCATGGCAGCCAGATCGACAACCGCCGGAACGCCGGTGAAGTCCTGCATCAAAACGCGCGCTGGACGATAGGCGATCTCTTTTTCGACGGTGCCTTTGTTGACCAGCCATTCGGCCACAGCCTGGATGTGCTCCTTGGTGACGGATTGACCGTCTTCAAAGCGCAACAGATTCTCCAAGAGAACCTTCATGGAGTAAGGTAGTTTCGATATCCCTGCGAGACCGTTCTGTTCAGCCTTCGGGAGGCTGTAATAAACGTATTCCTTTCCTTCAACGGAAAGGGTGGACCGACATTTAAAGCTGTCAAGGGATTTAGCCACGGAAGGACCCCGTATCTGATTGCCAACATAGCCGTGCGAACGCCCATGCACTTTAATGCACATCAGGATGCGGGTGCGACCATTTCCGCTGTCCGCACGTGAGACGCAAGCACCTCATGTTCGGCGGAAGGATGAAATTCACGCCGGCCGCTGGCGTGGTTGCGCGTCTTATAGATAATTTCTAAGAAACGTGCCAGAGAGGATATCACTGATTTTGGACATTTTTTCCGCCATCATGATTAAAAATGAAGAAGCGCCTCGGACTGCCAGGCTCCTCGTTGAAAGTCTCGCGGCGCGGCGCGGCGAAGATGTGATTTTCAGTGATCTCAACCTTGCGCTTGGGGCAGGGGATGCACTTGTTGTGACCGGTGCGAACGGCACCGGGAAGTCCACTTTTCTGCGCGTTCTTGCCGGTCTATTAAGGCCGGATGCGGGCCAGGTTGTCTTCTATGATGGAGCCCAAGAAGCGCCGCGTCCGCTTGCGGAGGCAAGCCATTATCTCGGGCATCGCAATGCCATGAAACAGGAGCTGACCGCCCGGGAAAACCTGCTTTTCTGGCGGCGCTTTTGCGACGCCACGACGACAGATGACGAGTTCGTTGTCGAAGAAGCGGCGGATGCCGTTGGACTTTCGGATATTCTCCATCTGCCTTTCGGGTATCTGTCGGCAGGTCAGCAAAGACGCTTGGCCTTCGCAAAGTTGCTGGTGGCCTCTCGATCCGTCTGGCTATTGGACGAGCCGACCACCGCCCTTGATTCGCAGGCCGATAAAGTCTTTGCCAAGATCATCGACGATCATCGCGCTAAGGGCGGTATCGTCTGCGCAGCCACGCACCGTCAACTTGGCCTTCTGAACGCACGTGAGCTTCATATGCAAGGCTTTTCGGCAGGTGGAGAGAGTGCATGGGGATAGAGCTCTCGTGTTCCTGGCCTGATCCATTCGCCAATCGTTGCTGGAGGCTCATAGCTTGAAGGCTTTGCTTCTGCGCGATCTCACTTTGTCAGTGCGTGCCGGAGGCGGCGCGGTTGTTGGTATTCTGTTCTTCCTTGCCGTTGCCGTCGTTGTGCCCTTTGGGGTTGGGCCCGATCTTGCCCTGCTGGCGCGAATAGGCCCAGCCATCGTTTGGATCGGGGCTTTGCTTTCCTGCCTGCTTGGTCTCGAGCGACTTTTTCAGGCGGACCGAGAGGACGGATCGCTTGATGTTATGCTGATGCAGGAAACGCCGTTGGCTCTGACCGTTTTTGTCAAATGCGTTGCCCATTGGCTTGCTACCGGTTTTCCGCTGGTGCTTGCCTCGCCATTTCTGGGTCTTCTCTTGAATATGAGCGTGAAGGCGGTTGGCGTAACAAGTCTAACCCTGCTGTTTGGTTCGCCGGCTATCGTTTTTATTGGTGCCGTGGGGGCGGCCATTGCCGTTGCTCTGCCGCGCGGTGGACTTCTTGTGTCCATCCTGATTCTGCCCTTGACGATCCCGGTGCTGATATTCGGCGTCAGTGCCGTCTATTCCGCGATCGAGGGACCATCGCCGTTTTTACCGCCATTCCTCATTCTGATCGCCCTTAACTTGTTTTTTGCGGCGTTGGGTCCGGCCGCTGCGGCTCTTGCACTGCACAATGCCGGTGATTGAGCCGGGACTGATTGCAGGCGAAGCTCGATCGAGGTAAAGCATTTGATATGAGTGACACGACTTCCGCCGGACCTTTGACATTGCTTGCCAATCCCACGCGGTTCCTGGCGCTGGCGGCACGCGCGCTGCCGTGGATGGCTTTTGTGACAGCCGTTCTCTTTATCGTCGGTCTTACCTTGAGCTTTACGACGGAAGCGGATTACCAGCAGGGCGAGACGGTGCGGATCATGTATCTGCACGTACCGTCGGCCTGGTTATCCATGATGTGTTATACAGTAATGAGTGTATCGGCGGTTGGTACGCTGGTCTGGCGCCACCCCCTTGCGGATGTCTCGGCCAAATCAGCTGCGCCACTCGGCGCTGCCTTCACATTCATTGCTCTGGTGACAGGTTCTTTGTGGGGGAAGCCGATGTGGGGCACCTGGTGGGTCTGGGATGCCCGCCTCACCTCCGTCTTCATATTGTTTTTGATGTATCTTGGCCTTATTGCCCTCAATCGTGCACTCGACGATCCGTCGCGGGCAGCGCGTCTTTCCGCAATCCTCATTCTTGTCGGCTTCATCAATATTCCGATCATCAAATTCTCGGTGGACTGGTGGAATACCCTCCATCAGTCTGCAAGCGTCATTCGTTTGGATGGCCCTGCGATCGATCCAGAGTTCTTGCGTCCGCTGTTCGTCATGGCCGCGGCATTCACCATGCTGTTCTTTACCCTGCATGTGGCGGCAATGCGCAACGAGATATGGCGCCGGCGCATTGCGGCGCGACGGCGCATGGCCGTCAAAGCGGCGGGACACGAGGCAGGATCGCGATAGAATGAATTACGCGTTTTATGTTTACGGGTCCTATGGCTGCGCGGCTCTTGTGGTTGGGCTTCTTGTTCTTTGGGTCTGGTTGGACGGTCGTAATCGCCGCAAAGAACTAGCAGCGCTCGAAGCAAACTCGCTGAGGCGCTCTCGTAAGGTCGATGCGTCATGAGCCAGACAGATAGCCCAAATAGATCGTCAAGACGTCTTCTGGTGCTGCTGCCTTTGCTGATCTTTGCGGGGATCGCGGGTGTTGCTGCAAAGATGCTCTATGATCAGGATGTCCACGGGCGGAATGCTGCCGAAATCCCATCTGCGCTTTTGGGACAGAAAGCACCGAGCCTAAACCTTCCACCTTTGGCCGGTGCAGATTTGCCTGCGCTGACAGATGGCTTCGTGCGCGGCAAGCTGACCCTTGTCAATGTCTTTGCGTCATGGTGCATTCCGTGCAGACAGGAGCATCCAATCCTCAAGGAGTTGGCGAAAGACAACCGATTGACCATCGTCGCCATCAATTACAAGGATAAGCCCGAGGCGGCGCTAGGGTTTCTGGGGGAACTGGGCAATCCGTTCAAGGCGATCGGCGTTGATCCAAACGGGCAGGCTGCTATCGACTGGGGCGTTTACGGTGTTCCGGAAAGCTATCTCGTCAGCCCCGAGGGCACGATCCTTTACAAGCGGGTCGGCCCATTCGACGATATCAGTCTGAAAGAGGGTTTGTTCCCAGCGGTTGAAAAGGCGCTGGCAGATGAAAAACAGCAGCCGCACCCTTCAAGCTGATCAAATCGCTGATTGCCAGGCTTTAATGGCATCGACCGGATAGACGAGCATGAGGACGTTCAGCGTCAGATTGTCATGGATGACGTAGCCGGCAAGTAGCTCGAAGAAAATTGCAAGAACGACGGTCAGCCAGACGGGGGCGCGAGCCGCGAAGAAAAAGCCGACGATCATGAAGACCGTGTCCATCGTCGAATTCAGGATGCTGTCCCCGACATAATCCAGCGAGATGGTCGTCGCGCGATAGCGCTCGATAATGATCGGTGAGTTCTCCAAGATTTCCCAGCCGGACTCAATGACGAGTGCCAGGAACAAACGCATCGAGAGCGGTTTGCCACGCAGGACGAAAAAGCCGAGCGCGTAAAACAGGAAACCGTGAATGATGTGCGAGAGAGTGTACCAATCGGAAATGTGCTGCGAATTACCGCTCGACTTGACCTCGCCCTCCCACAACTTCACATAGCCGCAGGTACAGATCGGCACGCGTCCCATCATATATTCTGAGACAATCTGCACCAGCAGAACCAGAAGGCAGACCGTCAGCCAGAAACGGGATGACTGCAGCAGAGGGCGTTCTTCCATTGTGCTCAATGCTTGGTCTCGCTTTTCCAGGTGGTTGAGGGACGAAGCCGATGCTCCGTCGTTGATCCGACGATCACGGTGGTATCTTTAAACATCAAGCTGCCTGCAGCGACGTTTCAATCTGCCGCGCCGTCGCGGCGAGAGGTTTCCTTCTCATCGACGCTATGCTTCATGATGAGCGGCATCTGGGCCATCGTGAAGATGATGGTGATCGGCATGGTGCCCCATACCTTGAACGCCACCCAGAAATTGTCGGAGAAATTGCGCCAGACGACTTCGTTGAGGACGGCAAGGAAAATAAAGAAGGCGCCCCAACGGAAGGTCAGCTTCCTCCAGCCGGCATCGTCAAGCGCAAAAGCGGTGTTAAAAACATAGCCGAGCAGCGATTTGCCAAATGCGAGACCGCCCAACAAGACGATCCCGAACATTGCATTGATGATGGTCGGCTTCACCTTGATGAAGGTTTCGTTATGCAGATAGATTCCGATTGCGCCGAAAATCAAAACGACGACGCCCGAAATGAGCGGGAGGATGGGCATATGGCCTAGCACGATCTTTGAGACGAGCAGCGAAATGACTGTCGCTACCATGAAGACAGCGGTTGCGACAAAAAGCGGGCCACCCAACGTCCCCAAGGCAGGGATCTTTTCGATCAGCCACTCGCCACGAAGATTTGCGAAGAAGAAGACTAGCAACGGGCCGAGCTCAAGGCCAAGCTTCAGCATGGGGTGCTCTTGATCCGCCGCTGATGGCTTCAAGTCGCTTTCGGTCGTCATCTTGTCCTCAATCTTGTGGGGTGCCACGCCATTTACACGCCCGGTCCTATCGCATCAACGCGGCAGGCCCGCAATAGCATGGGCGAAATCCTCGGCCTCGAATGGCTCGAGATCGTCTATGCCTTCGCCGACACCGATGAAATACACCGGCAAGCGGTGTTTGGCCGAAATCGCCACGAGAATTCCGCCTCGGGCCGTTCCGTCCAATTTGGTCATGATCAGCCCGTTGACGCCGGCAACGTTGCGGAAGATTTCCACTTGGGAGAGGGCGTTCTGCCCGGTAGTGGCATCCAGCGTCTGAAGAACTGTATGAGGTGCATCCGGATCAAGCTTGGCGAGCACGCGCACGATTTTCTCAAGCTCTGCCATCAGTTCCGTCTTATTCTGCAGCCGTCCGGCCGTGTCGATGATCAGAACATCGCACTTCTTGGCCTTCGCCTGCTCAAAGGCATCATAAGCCAGACCGGCCGCATCGGCGCCTAACTTGGTGCCGACGAATTCGGACTTGGTGCGGTCAGCCCAGATGCGCAGCTGCTCGATCGCGGCAGCTCGGAAGGTATCGCCCGCGGCAAGCATGACTTTCAGGCCCGCGCCAGAAAGTTTGGCAGCCAGCTTGCCGATCGTGGTCGTCTTGCCGGTGCCGTTGACACCCACCACGAGAATGACATGCGGCTTATGCGCCAAATCGAGCTGCAGCGGTTTGGCCACCGGCTTCAGAACCTTTGCGATTTCGCTTGCCATAATCCGAGAGACATCTTCTCCCGTGACATCCTTGCCGTAACGCTCCGAGGAAAGCGTGTCGGTTACACGCATCGCGGTTTCCACACCGAGGTCGGCCTGGATCAGAAGATCCTCAAGGTCCTGCAACGTCTCTTCATCCAGCTTGCGCTTGGTGAAAAGAGCCGAAATCTGGCCCGTGAGTTGAGAGGAGGTGCGTGCGAGGCCATCGCGCAGACGCTGGAACCAAGTTGTCTTGGCTTGCGGTTCCGGCGCAACATAGTCCGGCTCGGCTGCCCCGATCGCAAAACCCTTCGGCAGGCTGGTCGAGGAGGATGTTTCCGGCGCTTCCTGTTCTATCTCGCCGGAATTTTCGCTCTCGTCACTTTCTTTGAGGAAGTCCGGCAGGTCGACTGGCGGCTCAGATAAGGTCTCAGGTTGTGGTGGATAAGCGTCTGGAAGCGGGGGGAGCTCTTCCGGGAGGGAAGGCGTGTCTGACAGGCTCTCACTGGCGAGCGCCTCTTCCGCCGCTTCGTCCTGCTCAAGGGCAGATACGTCCTCTGCGGCAGCCTCTGCCTGTAGAAGAGACAGAGGCACAACGCCGATATCGCTCAGTGCGTCGATCGGCGGAAGGAGCGGCGCATCCTCTTCGCTCTCCGCCAAGTCTGCGGGAGGCAAATCGTCAGTGAGATCGCCGGCAGGCCCGCCGGCCGTCTCCATTTCGATATCGGCGACCGGATCAACAGGCGAGACTGAAAGCGAGGCAGGGTCATTTTCCTGCGGCGTGGGACGATCCTGTTCTTCTGCCGGCTTTTCTTTGCCGAACGTGAAGACTTTTTTGATGAAGCCGAGGGCCATTCGCTATCCGTTGAAGTCAGGCGGCCTTGGCCACCGGTTGCATGGCGAGATGCATGCCGTCATGGCCCGTGATGCGCACGGTCAGCAAGCTGCGAGGCTTGAGCCCCGGCGCTGCGGCAAGTGTGAAATTTTCGGTATGCGCCAAGCCATTGTTCTCGACGAGAACGACTTGCTCGGTGCCGACCATCTTGTCGAGATGCGACTGATATAGCTGTTGTCCAGCGGAACGCAAACGGCCAGCACGTTCTTTGATTGCCGAGCGGTCGAGCTGCGGCATGCGTGCTGCCGGCGTGCCCGGTCGCGGACTATAGGGGAAAACATGCAGGTGTGCGATCTCGGCCTCTTGTGCGAGGCGAACCGCGTTGGCGAACATCTCTTCGGTTTCCGTCGGGAAGCCCGCGATCATATCCGCACCAAAACTCATCTGCGGGCGCAAGGCTCGGGCTTTTTCGACAAAATCGAGTGCGTCGGCGCGGCTGTGGCGGCGCTTCATCCTTTTCAGGATCATGTCATCGCCATGCTGCAGCGAAAGATGCAGGTGAGGCATGAAACGAGCCTCGTCGGCAATTAAATCGAACAGATGATGGTCAGCTTCAATGCCGTCGATGGAAGACAGGCGCAATCTCTTGATATCGGGAATCTGCTTCAGAAGCGTTTTTGCAAGCTGACCAAGCGAAGGCTGGCCGGGAAGGTCGGCTCCGTAACTGGTTGCATCGACCCCCGTCAGGACGATTTCGCAGTAACCGGCCTCGGCCAATTGCCGAGCCTGATCCACGACCGCGCCCATCGGCACCGACCTGGAATTGCCACGGCCGTAAGGGATGATGCAGAAGGTACAGCGATGATCGCAGCCGTTTTGAACTTGAATGAAGGCTCGCACATGGCCATCGATGTGGCGGATCATTTGCGGGGCAGTCGCACGAACGCTCATGATATCGTTGACGCGCAACTTTTCTTCTGCAGAGACACCGAAATCCGGCAGAGCCCGGTAAGAGGTCGCCTTCAGCTTTTCCTCATTGCCAAGAACCGCATCGACTTCCGGCATGGCAGCAAAAACGTCTGCCTCCGTTTGTGCGGCGCAGCCCGTCACGATGATCCGCGCGTGCGGGTTTTCACGGCGAACCCGCCGGATCGCCTGACGCGCCTGTCGCACCGCTTCGCCGGTAACGGCACAGGTATTGACCAGAACCGCGTTGTTAAGTCCGGCTTTCTCGGCCTCGCCCTTCATGACTTCCGATTCATAAGTATTGAGCCGGCAGCCGAATGTGATGACCTCGACGCCGCTCACAGGGCAATCGCTCCCTCGGCTGTATCTGCCTGCCACTCGCCTGTGACGGGATCAACGTGGCCGGACCATTCCCATTCCGCAGGTCCGGTCATGACGACCCGGTCATCATTCTCGCGCCACTCGATCGTCAGCATTCCCCTGTTGGGGCTGCTGGCAACCGTTACCTCGACCTTGCGACCGGTGCGTCCCGTCCTTGCGGCGGAAACGGCTGCGGCGCAGGCGGCCGAACCGCAGGCGAGTGTCAGGCCAGCGCCCCGTTCCCAGGTTCGTGTCGTCATCTGGTGCTTCGAATTGATCTGCGCCAAGGTGATATTGGCGCGCTCGGGAAAGATCGGGTGGTTTTCCAGGAGCGGACCGAAGCGCTCCAAGTCGTAGGACATCACATCCTTATCAACCCAGAACACGGCGTGAGGATTTCCCATGGACATGGCAGAAGGCGAATGAAGTGCTGGTGCATCGATCGGACCAATTTGCAGTTCAATGCGGCTCGTATCGTGAAATTCTTCTGCAAGTGGGATCTTGTTCCAATCGAAGACGGGGCGGCCCATATCGACGGAGATCGTCGCGTCGTTGTGTTCCACCGCATTGAGAATCCCCGCGACGGTCTGAAAGGTGAAGACCTTGCGGCCGGTTTCGGCCGATAAAGCCTGGACCACGCAACGCGTACCGTTGCCGCATGCCTGTGCCTTCGAGCCGTCGCAGTTCAAGATATCGATATAGGCGTCGGTGCCTTCCAGCTTAGGATCATGAATGGCCATGATCTGATCGAAGGATGTTTTCGGATCGGCGGCGAGCGTGCGCGCAGCGTCAGGGGTGATCCGATCCGGCCGCCCCCGCATGTCGATCACGAGAATCTTGTTGCCAAGCCCGTTCATCTTGGCGAATTCGACCATTGTAGCCATCGGTCACGCATTCCTTGTCTTCGCGCTGTATATGGCCGAAAGTGGCGTCAATTGCCAGTGTCTCATTATCTCTTGACCAGGAAGCTGCCTTGGCGCGGTCTTTCCGAGGTCCACTGCACTTGTGGCGCTGAAAAGCGAACCGTCGTGAAAGCACACTGCTTTGCTTGACTTTCGCACAACTTTCCTGTTTAAGCCGCGCAATCTGCGACGAGCTTTAGACTCCGAGCCGCCGACCGGAACCCTTGGAATCCGGAGGTCAACACCCGACAGCGCGATGCGCCCTCGGGTGCTTTTTGGCTTTGCGTCTTGTTTTCGTCAAAGAAAAGCACGACGTTTCCGGCACTCCCGAAAAACGTAGCAAGGAAGAAGTGATGTTTGAGAACCTCCAGGACCGTCTTGGTTCCATTTTGAATGGACTGACAGGCCGCGGCTCGCTTTCGGAAGCAGATGTTTCCGCAGCGCTCCGGGAGGTTCGGCGCGCGCTTCTGGAAGCCGACGTGGCTCTGGATGTCGTGCGCTCCTTCACCGACAAAGTTCGAGAAAAAGCCGTCGGCGCCGAGATCCTCAAGTCCATCAAGCCGGGCCAGATGGTCGTCAAGATCGTTCATGACGAGCTTGTAGACATGTTGGGCGGCGAAGGTGTGGGGATAGACCTGCATGCTCCGGCGCCTGTCGTCGTGATGATGGTCGGTCTTCAAGGTTCCGGTAAAACGACGACTTCGGCAAAGATCGCTAACCGGCTGACGACGCGCGAGAAGAAAAAGGTTTTGATGGCGTCGCTCGATACGCGCCGTCCGGCTGCGCAAGAGCAGCTTCGCCAGCTCGGCGTCCAGACCAATATCGATACGCTGCCGATTATCGCCGGCCAATCTCCCACCGATATTGCGGCGCGCGCCGTGCAGGCTGCCAAACTAGGCGGACATGATGTCGTCATTCTCGATACGGCAGGCCGCACGCATATCGACGAGCCCTTGATGGTCGAAATGGCCGACATCAAGAAGAAGGCCAACCCGCATGAAATTCTTCTGGTTGCCGACTCCCTGACGGGTCAGGACGCCGTTAATCTGGCGCGTAACTTCGATGAGCGTGTCGGGATCACCGGTCTCGTCCTCACCCGTATGGATGGTGATGGCCGCGGCGGTGCAGCGCTTTCCATGCGTGCCGTGACCGGTAAACCGATCAAGCTGATTGGTACGGGCGAAAAAATGTCGGAACTGGATGAATTTCATCCGCGCCGCATCGCAGACCGCATCCTTGGCATGGGCGACATTGTCTCGCTGGTCGAACGGGCCGCCGAAACGATCGATGCCGAAAAAGCCAAGGCCATGGCCGAGAAGATGGCCAAAGGCAAATTCGACCTTAACGATCTCGCTGATCAGCTTCGCCAAATGCAGAAGATGGGCGGCATGGGCGGTATCATGGGTCTGATGCCCGGCATGGGGGGCATGAAGGACAAACTCTCTGCTGCCGGCCTGGACGACAAGCTTTTCAAGCGCCAGCTCGCCATCATTTCGTCGATGACGCGGCAAGAGCGCTCCAATCCAGATCTACTCAAGCATTCGCGCAAGAAGCGCATCGCTGCAGGCTCCGGCACGGACGCATCCGACATCAACAAGCTTCTCAAAATGCACCGCCAGATGGCCGACATGATGAAAATGATGGGCGGCAAGGGCAAAGGCGGCATGATGAAGCAGATGATGGGCGGTCTTGCCGGCAAGATGGGGCTTGGAGGAATGGGCGGCATGGGGGGCATGCCGGATCTTTCCAACATCGACCCTAAGCAGCTTGAAGCGCTGCAAAAGCAAGCCGAAGCGGCTGGCCTCGGCAAGCCGGGTGCAGGTCTTCCTGGCCTTGGCAGCGGCTTGCCTGGATTAGGCGGCGCGAAACTTCCTGGCCTCGGGGGAGGCTTTCCGGGATTGCCCGGTTTGCCGAAGAAGAAGTAAGGATATGATTTCATGAACGAAATTGATATTAAGGCACAACTTTCTTCCTATCGCCAGTCCATCGATAACATCGATGCCGCTCTCGTTCACCTTCTCGCCGAACGCTTCCGTTGCACAAAGGAAGTTGGCGTCTTGAAGGCGACATACAAATTGCCGCCGGCTGATCCGGCGCGCGAAGAATTTCAGATTGCACGCCTGCGCCGCCTTGCGGTCGACGCCAATCTGGACCCGGATTTTGCTGAGAAGTTCCTAAACTTCATCATCAAGGAAGTGATCCGACATCATGAGCAGATTGCAGCAGACCATGCTGCGTCAAAGGAAAAGACCGCTTAAGCGGTCAAGCTAACCAAGGAGTATAACTATGTCCCTGAAAATTCGTCTCGCCCGCGGTGGCTCCAAGAAGCGTCCGTACTACCATATCGTTATTGCCGACGCCCGTTCGCCGCGCGATGGCCGCTTCCTGGAAAAGGTCGGTTCTTGGAACCCGATGCTGCCGAAGGAAGATGCAAAGCGCATCGAAATGAATGCTGACCGCATCAAGCATTGGCTCGACAACGGCGCTCAGCCGACCGATCGCGTTCTGCGTTTCCTCAACGATGCTGGCCTTGCACAGCGCGAAGCTCGCAACAATCCGGACAAGGCAAAGCCGGGCAAGAAGGCTCAGGAGCGTGCCGCTGAGCGCGCTCAGAAGGCTGCTGACGCTGCCGCTGCAGAGTAATTTAGAATTTTAGAAGATTGCGATGCGGGCGGTATGGCGACATGCCGCCCGCATCCGTTTTCATCTGAGATCGCTTTCTTTATGATTGTCGGCAACCGGTTCGGATACAGGACGCTATGACCAAACTTGAAAATCCCGTCTTGATGGCAACGATTGGTGCGGCTCAGGGCATTCGCGGCGAAGTTCGCGTGAAACCATACACCGCCGATCCGTTGGCGCTGGGCGATTACGAGCTTCTTTATGCTCAAGATGGCCGTAGCTTCGAAATTCTCGAGCTGCGCGAAATGCGGAACATGCTGGTCGTGCGGTTTCGCGGTATCAATGATCGTAATGCTGCAGAAGCATTGAACGGCATCGAGCTTTACGTCGAAAGGGACAATCTGCCGGATGAAGAGCTCGAGGAAGACGAATTTTTTTATGCTGATCTTGAGGGGCTGGAAGCCTTCGACAGCGAAGGTGTGAGTTACGGTAAGGTTACGGCCGTCTTTGATTTCGGGGCGGGCGATCTCTTGGAATTGAAGGGGCCGGGCAAGAGGCCTGCGCTGATCCCTTTCTCTGAAGCTTCGGTACTGGTTATCGATCTTGAGGCGGGGCGGATCACGATCGATCCGGTTGCCGCCGGTCTTATCAATGATGACGACGATGAGGAGGGGTCTGAACCCTTTTCATCGAACCATCCTAAAAAGAAGAAATGAGAGGCTTTCGATGGCTTTCAAAGCCACGGTGCTGACCCTTTATCCCGAAATGTTTCCCGGACATCTTGGCTCGTCCCTTTCCGGGCGTGCGCTTGAACGCGGGCTCTGGCAAATCGAAACCGTGCAGATCAGGGACTTTGCCGAAGATCGCCATCGCACCGTAGACGACACGCCGGCCGGAGGCGGAGCGGGCATGGTCCTGCGGCCTGATATCCTGGCCAAGGCGATCGACAGCGTCGCCGCTTCAGGCGATCATCGCCCCCGCTTTCTGATGAGCCCGCGCGGTACGCCTCTGACCCAAGAAAAGGTCCGAAGGATTGCCGAAGGTGAAGGCGCCGTCATTGTCTGCGGGCGGTTTGAAGGGGTAGACCAGCGCGTCATCGAGGCACGGGAGCTCGAAGAAGTTTCCATCGGGGACTATATCTTGTCGGGCGGCGAACCGGCCGCTTTGATTCTGCTGGACGCGGTCGTTCGCGTTTTGCCTGGTGTGATGGGCAATGATTTGTCTGGCCAGCACGAAAGCTTCGAGACAGGTTTGCTGGAGCATCCGCATTATACACGGCCGCAGGAATGGGAGGGCCGCTCTATTCCAGCGGTTCTAACATCCGGCAATCACCGTGCGATCGAAAAGTGGCGGCATGAGCAGGCACTTGCCCTGACGCAGCAGAGACGGCCCGAGCTTCTTTCCAGCGAAGACCCTTATGCCGAGCTGCTCGGCGTGAAAAATGCACGCAAGCGCGTTGAAAAATAGCGCTTGAGGGGTGACAAAGTCGGATCATTCGTGTAAGAGCGCACGCGGAAATGGGTCAAACCCAGTCCGTCAGCAAAAAAGAATGGTGAATCCGCTCCCGCCCACAAGGGCAATGTCCGGAGGCATAAGCCAAAGGATCTGTGTTGAGCGCTCTGGCTGTTTCAGAAGAAGGTAGAGACGATGAATATCATCCAGCAGCTTGAGGCCGAACAGGTCGCCAAGATTGAAGCACAGCGCAAGCTTCCAGAATTTTCACCAGGTGATACGGTTCGCGTTAACGTTCGCGTTAAGGAAGGCAATCGTACCCGCGTTCAGGCCTATGAAGGCGTTTGCATTGCTCGTTCCGGCGGTGGCCTGAATGAGAGCTTCACGGTCCGCAAGATTTCTTACGGCGAAGGCGTAGAGCGCGTTTTCCCAATCTGCTCGCCTGCCGTTGAAAGCGTCGAAGTCGTTCGTCGCGGTAAGGTTCGTCGTGCGAAGCTTTACTACCTGCGCGACCGTCGCGGTAAGTCTGCTCGTATCGTTGAAAACACCGGCACACGCGCTCGTAAGCTGAACGAAGCTGAGCGTCAGTCCGTGGCCGAGGAGAAGGCACGCATCGAGGCTGAAAAGGTCGCAGCAGCACAGGCTCTCGCCGCTGAAAAGGCCGCAGCCGAAGCAGCTTCCTCTGCAGAGAACGCAGCAGAATAAGATCTGCGATCCATCTATTGAAAAAAGGCGGTCTTTACGGCCGCCTTTTTTGTTGCGCGAGCACGTCCAAGCCCGCTTTACGTTTTGATCGCTCTCTCAGAGAAGAGTGCCGGCACGCCAGGTCGCCTTCGCCTCCAATTTATCGGAGAGATGAACAAGGTCGGCGCGCATTCCCGGCCGCAGAAAGCCCCGATCAGCAAGACGAAGGAATGCCGCGGGATAGGCGCTCGCCATCCTCAAAGCTTCGGCAAGGGACAAATCCAGATAGGTAAGGCCGTAACGAATGGCCGCCGTCATATCGATATCCGCGCCGGCCAAGGTACCGTCGGCCAGGACCAGTTTGGAGCAGAAGTCGCCTTCCTGCCGGCGCACAGTCCGACCGTTCAGCGTGAAACTGTCCTGTTCCGATCCCACAAGGGACATCGCGTCGGTCACGAAGAAGAGCTTGCCTTCGCCCTGCTTGGCGCGCAGCGCAATCCTCATCGTCTTGCGATCGACATGATGCCCATCCGCAATGATGCCGCACCATATTGAAGGATGATCGAGAGCCGTGCCGGCCAACCCCGGCGCGCGATGACCGATCTGGCTCATGGCGTTGAAAAGATGGGTCACGCCGCGCGCTCCGGCGGCAAAGGCCGCCTCGGCTTGTTCGGCGTTCGCGTCCGAATGACCGATACTGACGATGACGCCGGCCTCCGATAGCGCCCGGATCTGGGTTGGCGTCACCTGTTCGGCGGCCATCGTTACCATCAACGTGCCAATCGCCTGCCGAGCGTCCACGAGTTGCCTCACATCGGCATCCTCGACCGGCCGCATTAGCTCTGCGACATGCGCGCCTTTTCTGGCGGGAGCAAGATGAGGGCCTTCCAGATGAAGGCCCGCCACGCCGCGGTCGGTTTTAACCGCGTCTTTGGCGGCCGCGATCGCTTCCTTCGTTGCTGTCGACGTATCGGTAATCAAGGTCGGCAGGAGGCTGGTCGTGCCATAGGGACTATGGCCATCCGCAATGATGAACATCGACTCGGGAGACGGCGCGTCGTTCAACATCCGACCACCGCCACCATTCACCTGGGCATCGATGAAGCCTGGCGCTAGAACGCCACCCTCAAGCTTCACCATCTTGCCTTCAGGAAGTGCTTCGCCAGCAACGATGGCTTCGATCCGACCGTCGCGGACGATCAGCGCTTTGCCGTCGTGAAAATGGTCTCCGTCAAAAATGCGACTTCCGAGGAAGATCGTACGGCTCATCAGACGGTCTCCGTCACTTTCAGAAGATTAGCCGGCTTGTCCGGATCGAAGCCTTTGCGGCGCGTCACGGACTCAATGATCCGGTAGTAGACGAGGAGCGAGACGAGCGGATCGAGCAAGGTGTTGCCTGTGGTCGTGGATTGAAGTCCGAGGCCCGTTGAAGGCCTTGTCGAAAGCGAGATAACAGATGCTCCAAGCTTTTCGAGATGCGCGAGGGCGGCTGCGTTGTTTTCATAGGCCGCATCTTCCGGCGTAAAGGCGATGATGGGAAAGCCTCGGTCGATGAGACGCATCGGACCGTGCATGAGCTCGGCGAGGGAGAAGGCCTCCGCATGAAGACCGGCAGTTTCTTTAGACTTCAAGGCAGCTTCGAGTGCGATCGCGAAAGCAGGTCCGCGGCCGGAAATATAAAGGGAGCTTGCCTGAAGAAGTCTGTCTTCGGCAGCCGCAGTTTCCAGGCCGGACGTCGAGCTTAGAGCGTCCGGTAGCTTTCGCAGGGCGCTAGCTAGATCTTGATCCCCGCTGACGGCCGCCGTCACGCCCGCAAGAGCTGCCGCGGAGGCGATAAATGATTTGGTTGCAGCGACGCTGCGCTCAGGGCCGGCACAGATATCAAGCACGATGTCTGCCTGTCTGGCGAGAGGGCTATCGGTGACGTTCACGACTGCAATGGTCGTTGCACCGCCCTTCTTCGCCGTTTCCTGAAGGGCAACGATATCCGGGCTTGCGCCCGATTGGGACACGGTGAAATGAACCCCGTTCTTCAACTGAAGAGGCGCCCCATAGACCGAGGCGATGGAGGGCCCGATCGATGCGACCGGAATACCGCACTTGATCTCGAACAGATATTTAAAAAAGGTGGCGGCATGGTCTGATGAGCCGCGCGCAGCCGTGCTGACAACGGAAGGTTTGATATCTGCAAAGAGCTTTGCGATCGAGGCGAAAGTAGACGTCTCTTTCTCAAGCAGGCCGGCAACCACGCTTGGGGACTGGCCCGCTTCTTCCAACATGAGGGATTTGACGTCGCTCATCCATTATCTCCGAGTTTGAGTTCAGTGATGAAGTCATAGGCGTCACCGCGAAAATGCGAGCGCGTGTATTCAACGACCCGCTGGTCCACCAGGCGCGAGATCTGTTCGATGAGAAGCGCGGGTGCGCCAGGTTCTACTTCCAGCAGCCTGGCAGAAGATCGATCGAGTACAACAGCTGTTAGCCGCTGTGCGGCTTTGACAGGCCGGTGGCCGAATGCGGCCAGTGCCTCGTAGAGCGATCCTTCGCCTGCAGCTCGGCCGCCCAGGAATTTGAGAGGAACAACAGCGCGCTCGATGGCAAGTGGGCGACCATCTGCGAGGCGAAGACGATCAAGGCGCAGCACCTCTTCCGATGGTTCCAGGCCCATCAGAAAGGCTTCCTCTGGGGTTGGATTATTGATGGCGCGTGAAAGTACCTTTGCGACAGGCGTTTGCCCGCGTGAGCGCATTTCGGCGGAAAAGGAGGAAAGACGCCAGAGCGGATGCTCGATCTTCTCGGCTTGTGCGACAACGGAGGTGCCGCTGCCTTGCCGACTTTCCAAAATTCCTGCTGCAATGAGGTCGCGGTAAGCCGAACGAACGGTGACGCGCGCAAGGTCAAGGCCTTCAGCCAGATCGCGTTCTGCCGGCAGGCTTGTGCCCGGTTTGAGTAAACCTTCCTGAACAAGGCCAAGCAGTGCTGCAGACAGACGTTTATAAAGCGGCCCGGACGATAGATCGCCCACGCGCCGCTTTAATTCAGCAAAAAGACTGGTCCTATCCATAGGCCCACATTAAGACCTATTTAGAACCTTTTCGCAAGTGGTCTTGTTCAGCCGGCCGGTGTTAGGTCTTTGAGAAGATATAATCGGTCTGCTGACGCAAAACTTCACCAGTGTGGATCACAGCCTCCGGAAAGCCCGCCTGATTGATGGCATCCGGCCAGATTTGTGTTTCCAAGCAAAAGCCTGAATAAGGTTGGTAGCTCTGCCCGTCCAACCCGGTCACAGGGACGGCAATCTTGAAGCCGCTATAAAATTGCACGCCAGGCTCAGTCGTGCGCACTTCCATCGAAACGCCCGAGCGAGCGCCTCGCGCCATTGCGACAGAGCGCTTGGCGACCCTTTTCGGCGATAGGCAGAAATTGTGGTCGTAAGGGAGCTGAGCGCCATTCTCCATCTGCCGGATCGGTCTTGATTGCCGAAAGTCGAACGGCGTGCCTTCCACGCTGCGAATTTCGCCGGTTGGGATCTGCGCGTCATTGGTCGGCAAATAAGCATCAGCTGCGATCATCAACTGGTGATCGAGGATATCGCCCTGTCCGTCAAGATTGAAATAGGCATGCTGGCACACATTGGCGATGGTCGGTGCGTCGGTTGTGGTTTCATAGGTAATGGAGAGATCGCCATCTTTGCGCAGCCGGAAAGTGGCTTGGATCGTGCAGTTTCCGGGGTAACCGGCTCGACCTGCCGGATCGACGATCTTCAGAACCAGGCTGTCCTTTTCATGCTCGACGATCGTCCAGACACGCTTTGCTATCCCATCGCTGCCGCCGTGAAGGTGCGTTTGGCCATTTTCATTCAGCTCGAGTTGATAGGTCGTGCCATCCAGTTCGAAGCGACCGCCGGCAATACGATTGGCGCAGCGGCCAGGCGTCGCGCCAAAATAGGGCGAGTGGCGCTCGTAGCTCGCAAAATCCTCGAAGCCCAGAGTAAGGGGCGCATCATGGCCCTCCAGCCGCAGATCCTGAATGACGGCACCCCAGGTGAGAATTTTTGCGGTCAGACCTCCGCCGGAAATCGAAACGCGATGGACGGCCTCCCCTGCTGCCGTTGTTCCGAAATGTTCCCGCGTTGGTTTCTCCATGCTGATCTCCTCTATGTCATGCATACCGTTCGAGACGGAACCTGCGCTTCTTCTTTCGAAACTTCAACGGTCGGCGCGCGACAGTATCGCCGACGCGTGAAGCTGTTACGACGGTAATTCCGACTTCAATCGTGGTGCTGCTTGCCGATCGCATCCAGCTCGTAGGGCGTAGTCTGGTACATTTCATTGATCCAGTTGCCGAAGAGAAGATGGGCATGACTGCGCCAACGGTTCTGCGGCGGGATCGAAGTGTCGTTATGCGGGAAATAATTGATCGGCATTTTGATCGGCACGCCCGCGTCGACGTCGCGGAAATACTCGTCCGCCAACGACGTCGAGTCATATTCGACGTGGTTGAACATATAAAGGCGCCGTCCCTTGATCTCGTGCACCAGACATACGCCAACCTCTGGCGATTCCATGAGGATTTCCAGTTCAGGCACTTTCTCGATATCGGCGCGCCGAACCTCCGTCCAACGGGAGACGGGAACTTCGAAATTATCCGAAAAGCCGTTGAGATAGATGGATGAAGGCTTCAAGTTGCGGTGGCGGTAGACACCAAAGGCCTTTTCCGAAAGCTCGTATTTGGGGACTTTATGGAAATGGTAGATCGCTGCCATCGCCCCCCAACAGACATTCATCGTCGAGTGGACATTGGTCGTCGTCCAGTCGAAGATCTGCTGCATTTCATCCCAATAATTGACGTCTTCATAAGGCAGCGTCTCGATTGGCGCGCCGGTAATAATGAAGCCGTCGAACTTGCGATGCTTTACTTCTTCCCAGGTCTCATAGAATGCCAGGAGATGTTCTTCTGACGTATTCTTGGCCTTGTGGTTGCTGATTCGGATCAGCGAAAGCTCGACCTGCAGCGGCGTTGCGCCCACGAGCCGCGCCATCTGCAGCTCCGTCTTGATCTTGTTCGGCATGAGGTTCAGCAGGCCGATCTGCAGGGGTCTGATGTCCTGACGGATCGCGGCCGTTTCGCTCATGACGCGAACGCCCTCTTGAACGAGGGTCTGGAATGCAGGCAAAGTATCGGGAATCTTGATGGGCATTGCGGTTACTCATCTGAAACGACAAATATCGCCACCGGTCCGCACGCGGCCCTTTAGCGATTTTTTTAACGTGGCTGCAAGCCGGCCGGCCAAATCACCACAGGAATATTGTTGATATAGCGACTCAACATCCGAATCAATCCATGTTTGTCTTGCGGATCGGGCGCCCATCCATCCGTCGATGCGTGACCTGTCTATGACTGAAGGCTCGTGATAGATAGTCGTCTTGTCGCCAACCCTATGGAAGTGCGTAATGAGAGATGAAGACAGAGGCAGCGGGGATGACACGCGCCAGCCGAAGCCCATCGCCGAGATCGGTTTGTTCGACCGCTTGAAGATCATGTTTGCCGCATTCTGGGCGTCTGAGGTCCGTTTCCGGATCCTTACTCTCGGAACGGTTCTCATTGTTGTCATTCTCGCCACGGCCTATGCTACCGTCATTCTCAATCGCTGGAACGCGCCTTTTTACGATGCGATAGCGCGACGCGATCTTCCGTCATTCTTTCATCAGTTGAAGATCTTTGCGTTCATTGCTGGCGGACTTTTATTATTGAACGTCCTGCAGTCCTGGCTCAACCAGATGACTGCGCTCTATATGCGCGAGGGCCTAACGCGCGATCTCGTCGATCAATGGCTGAGGCGCAAGCGTGCGATTCGTTTGGCTGCCAGCGGTCTCATCGGTGTCAATCCGGATCAGCGTCTTCATGAGGACGCTCGTAACCTTGCTGAGAGCACGACCAGCCTGTTGATTGGTCTTATCCAGGCAACCATCCTGCTCGTCAGTTTCACCGGTGTACTCTGGGAGCTTTCCAGCGGCTTCATCTTCAATCTCGCCGGTCACCATTTTTCCATCCCCGGCTATATGGTTTGGGCTGCCATCTTCTATGCGGCATCGGCTTCCGTTCTTAGCAAGGTGGTGGGTCGCAGATTGGTCCCGCTCAATGCAGATCGCTTTTCCAAGGAAGCCGAGCTGCGATTTTCCTTGATGCATGCCAATGAGAATATGCCTGCTATTGCGCTGGCTCGCGGCGAAGACAATGAGAGGCGGCGGATCGATACCGATATCAGCTCCGTCCTGAAGGTGATGAAGTCTCTGGCGCTTGCCAATACCAATCTGACTTGGGTTTCGGCCGGCTATGGCTGGCTGGTGGTTGTCATTCCTATCATCGTCGCGGCCCCAGCCTACTTTTCCAGCAATCTCACATTCGGCCAGCTCATGATGTCGGTCGGGGCGTTTACTCAGGTGAATACAGCGTTGCGCTGGTATGTCTCGAATTTCGGACCGATCGCGGAATGGCGTGCCACGCTGATGCGCGTCACGGATTTCCGAAAGGCCTTGACAGAGATGGACGCTGATCAGCCGCTGAAGGACGCCATCCAGTACGATACGAACGAGGGCGACAAGCTCGAAGCCGATCATCTGCGCGTATCCTCAAAAATATACGAAGCTGTCGACACATGCGGCGGCGCCTATTTGGTGGAGAACAAGGTCACCATCAATCAAGGTGACAAGATCATGATCGAGGCGGATCATAGCGAGAATCGCAAGCTGGTCTTTAACGCGCTGGCAGGTCTTTGGCCTTTCGGTAGCGGCCGGCTAGCCTTGCCGCCCGCTGAGGACATGGCATTTCTCGCGGAGCAAGCTTATGTTCCCGGAGGGTCTTTGCGCGAGGCGCTTGCTTTCCCGCAGAGCGCCAATGCCTATCAGCAGGCCGATATTGAGAACGCTTTGCGTAAGTCGGGTCTCGACAACCTCATAGCACGGCTTGATGTGGTTGCCCGATGGGACAAAATGCTCAACGCAGATGAGCATAAAGCGATCGCCTTTGCCCGGCTGCTCTTGTCCAAGCCACGCTGGATCGTCTTTGACGAAACGCTCGATAGTCTCGAGCCTGAACGTCAGTCCGTCATGATGTCGCTGCTTGGCGGCCTTCCCGAGTCAACGATGATCTATATGGGCCGCTCGACGGCTTTCGCGGAGACTTTCAAGCCTCGCATTCTGCATCTCCAATCATTGCAGCCGGCAACACAGGCAAAGCAGAGTGCGCCGCGGGAGACCGCGCCGGCGATTTGATCGCTTCGGTAGAGCCCCCGGAGGGCCGGTTGGATCGCCGGCCCTGAAACCAATCGAGCTTGCAGTGTGGCCCAGTAAGAGAACAATCTTTCTTTTAGCGTTCTGTCAGGCGAAGCGATCAGCTTAGGATACGCTTTTGATTGAAGGCGTGTTGGGTCAGCTCAAGCGAGATCTTTGCGCTTAAGACGCGTCAGCCCTCAAGTTCCTCGCGGAGCATTTCCAGCTCGAGCCATTCCTCTTCCATTCGCGCCAGATCGGTACGCAATTTTTCAAGATCTCCGGCGATCCGATTGAAGCTGTTGGGATCGCGCGAAAACAGATTGGGATCAGCCATCTTTTCTTCCAGTGCCGCAATCTTCTTCTCGTTTTCGGCCATCTGCAGCGGGAGATTATCGAGCGCGAACTTCTGCTTGTACGACAGCTTGCCTTTGCCCTTCGCGTTGCTGGCCGAGGCTGTTTCAGTCTGTTTGGCGGGCTCTGCCTTCTCCGCTTTCTTGCGCTCGGCTGCTGCGCCTTTGCGCTGCGCGAGCATGTCACTGTAGCCACCGGCATATTCTATCCAGCGGCCATCGGGGGCTTCGGGCACGGCAGGCGCAATGGTGGACGTGACCGTGCGATCGAGAAAGTCGCGATCGTGACTGACGAGAATGACGGTGCCCGCATAGCCTGCGACGATCTCCTGCAGGAGATCGAGCGTTTCGATATCGAGATCGTTCGTCGGCTCGTCAAGGATCAGGAGGTTGGAGGGACGCGCCAACATTCTTGCCAGCATCATTCGCGCGCGCTCTCCGCCGGAAAGGTTGCGGATCGGCGTGCGCGCCTGCTCCGGCTGAAACAGGAAATCCTTGAGGTAGCCTGTGACATGGCGTTGCTCGCCATTGACGATCAGCGTTTCACCGCGTCCATCCGTCAGATAATTTGCGAGCGTATCATCCGTGTCCAGATCTTCGCGCTTCTGGTCCAGCGTCGCGATTTCCAGATTGGTGCCGAGTTTGATCGTGCCGGCATCGGGTTGCAGACTGCCAGTGAGCAGTTGGAGAAGCGTTGTCTTACCTGCGCCGTTGGGGCCGACCAGACCGATCCGATCGCCGCGATGCACGCGGATGGAGAAAGGCGCAATGATCTGGCGGTCTCCGAACGATTTCTCGATCCGTTCTGCCTCGATGACCAGTTTGCCGGATTCTTGCCCTTCCGTGACGGTCGCTAGTACGGTTCCTTGAGGACCGCGATGGCCGCGATACTGGGAACGCATGGTCTGGAGGTCACCCAGGCGTCGCATGTTGCGTTTGCGTCTGGCCGTGACACCGTAACGTAGCCAATGTTCTTCCCGCTCGATCGCTTTGCCGAGCTTATGCTGTTCGACCTCTTCTGCTTCCAGAACTTCATCGCGCCAGGCTTCAAAGGCGCCGAACCCCCTGTCCAGACGGCGCGAGAAGCCGCGATCCAGCCAGATCGTTGCGGTCGAAACCCGCTCAAGAAAGCGCCGGTCGTGCGAGATGACCACAAGCGCGCTGCGGCTTTTTTGCAGCTCGCCTTCCAGCCATTCGATCGTCGGCAGATCGAGATGGTTCGTCGGCTCGTCCAGCAGGAGAATATCCGGCTCGGGCGCCAGAACACGCGTCAGGGCAGCACGTCTTGCTTCCCCTCCGGAAAGGTTCTTGGGGTCCTCATCGCCTGTCAGCCCGAGATGCGACAGGAGGTACGTCACGCGGTAGGGATCATCGCTTGGACCAAGGCCCGCTTCTGCATAGGCACGAACGGTGGCGAAGCCAGCAAAATCGGGAGCCTGCTCCAGATAGCGGATGGTTGCTGAAGGGTGGCGAAAAACCTCTCCCGATTGGGGCTCGACGAACCCTGCGGCAATTTTAAGGAGGGTCGATTTGCCCGATCCATTGCGGCCGACGAGACAGATCCTGTCTCCAGGCTCCACCTGCATGTCCGCACCGGCCAACAGCGGCGTGCCGCCAAAGCTCAGGAAAATATTGTCCAGTTTCAGGATAGGAGGCGCCAAAAATTATACTCCGGAGAGGTCATAAGGTCGAGCAATCACTATAGCCCGACCATGTTTGAGGGTCAGCCGCACTTTACCCTCAGCCACGTTGGAAATGGTTCGCGACGAACCAAAGGGAAGGTTGAACATCGCCAGCGGATAGCGCGCGTTGTCAATCGAAAGCTTCTCAAGGGCACCAAATGCAACGACGGAAAAGAGACTTGTTGGCGGCAGATCAAGTTCGATAGCACCCTCCACCAGTGGAACGGCTTCCTCCTGTCCTGTGGTGACCAGAACCTCATAACCGTCTTCAGCAAGTTTGACCGCATAGGCAAGATGCTGCAGGGCGTGATCGGATCGTTCGCCACCCAGCGCACCTGCTAAAATCAGGCGGCGGGCACCCCTTGCGATGGCCGCACCAATCGCAATCTCTCCATCCGTCTCACCCTTGGCTGCGGGATAAGGCATACGCGGCACATCAGGAAAGGCAGCCTGAAGATCCTCGGAAGAGGAATCGAAATCGCCAACCCAAAGTTCAGGCACCAGCCCAAGGCTACCCGCATGACGAATACCACCATCCGCCGCAATAACACGGGTTTCAGCGACCGCAGCGCGAACGCGCTCTGTCGGTTCAAGCTCGCCGCCGAGCAGAATGGTGAATGCTGATAAGCTCATGGAGATGCCCATAGCGCAAAGCCAGGCAAAAAGAAAAGGGGCGCTGCCAAACAGGCAGACGCCCCGTAAAAGCTGGACCTGCGTCGCGCGCGAGGCGCATCCCGCATTCCAGCATCGGATAGGCGCCCCGACGCCCGTCCGAATTCAATCGCCGCAAGGAGCCTTCATCGTTGGCAGAGTAAGCTTTCGCCTCCCGTGAACGCTCGCCCTCTGTTGTCTCAACGGAATATAACGGATGTCGCGCAGACCCTGTTTGATCTTGGTCAAACAAATCTCATCTTTCGGAGGATTCGGCGATTTCTTTGCCGCGTGTCGAAATGACCTCTTCTAGGCCATTCATATAGCGCTCATAGAGGGCCGCAAAACGTTCGGTGTCCTGTTTAGGCCAATCTTTAACGATTTCCGAGACGACTGACAGTTTCTGCCTGCGCAGTTCCGAAAGCAGCTTCTGACCCTTCGCGGTCACCACAACAACGATGCGTCGCGCGTCGCTCTGCGATGCTTTCCGCCGGAGCACATTGCGATTCACCATATCCGAGACGATGCGGCTGGCCCTCGACGGATCTATCCGCAATGCCTCTGCCACGGTTCCCACGGTCACTTCACCTGTTTGCTCGGCGCGCACAACGGCGTGAAGCGCATCCAGATGCGAGACCTCAAGTTCCGGAGCGACGGTGCTGACAGCCAAGCGTGCAATGATCCGCCGTGCGGTCAGCAGCCGCATGCGGCTCATGCTCTCACCGATCGACTCGACGTATACTTCGAGGACGGGGCGTTCTTGAATATCTTCTTCTACCATGTTGTCAGCTTAGCAGAAGTGAAGGCGCAATAGAATATGCTGAGCGCAATTCCTTGATATTGACATTTATATGCTAAAAGCACATATCTGGACGATCTTATTGAGGTGCCACTCATGGACATGCAAGCCACCTTCCAACCGCTCGTTACCGACCCGCGGCGAAAGATCATACTCTTTCTGTTCTTGATGACGGCCATGTTCATGGCGACGCTCGACAACCAGATTGTCTCGACCGCCCTTCCAACCATTGTCGGAGAGTTCGGGCATATTGAGAGGTTTGGCTGGATCGGGTCTGCCTATCTTCTTTCTCTGAGTGCCGTCATGCCGCTTTATGGGAAGCTGGGTGATCTTTTCGGGCGCAAATATGTGATGATGACGGCGATCGCCATCTTCACTGTGGGCTCTGCGGTTTGCGGTCTAGCCGTTTCCATGGATACCCTCATTGCCGCTCGCGTGTTGCAGGGACTGGGCGGCGGCGGCATTATGGTATCGATTTTCTCCGTCAATGCCGATCTTTTCGAGCCTCGCGAGCGCGCGCGCTACCAAAGTTACTCCAGTTTGGTGCTGATGGCCTCTGGCGCAATCGGTCCGGTTCTCGGCGGCACGATGAGCGACTTGTTCGGCTGGCGCTCGATCTTCCTTGTCAATATTCCGATCGGGGTGATTGTCCTGCTCGGACTTGCCTGGATGCTGCCCTATCGCAAACCGCATCGGCGCCCCAAGATCGATTATGCCGGTGCTCTGCTTCTTGCGACCGTCACGACAAGTATCGTGATTGCAGCGGATGGATCGAGCCTCTTCGGCTCGCTGTTTTCCCCGCAGACCGCGATCGTCCTTGCCATCGGTATTGTTGCGGCAAGCCTTTGGGTTTTCGTGGAGCGGAAGGCAAGCGAACCCATTGTTCCCATTCCGCTTTTTCGAAATTCGACCTTTACGCTCCTCTTGATCATTTCGGTCATGAGCGGCGGCATTGCCATCGGGATGGCGAATTACTTTGCACTTTTCCTGCAGACGACGACGGGCCTGTCACCGTCTGCCGCTGGCGGCTTTTTCATCCTGTTGACGGGCGGGATTGTCTGCGGCTCCATTTCAGCCGGTCGCATTATTTCGCGGACAGGACGCTATAAACCCTTTGCCGTGGCAAGCTTGACCATCAGCACCTTCGCCTTTGCTGTGCTTAGCCAACTCCATTACGGCACGCCGGGTTGGGTTGTCGGGTTGCTGATGCTGCTGCATGGCATCGGCATTGGTTTGGCGCAGCAGGTCCCTGTGATCGGGGTGCAGAATGCTGCACCCGCACGCGATGTCGGTGCCGCAACCGGCTCTGTAACTCTGTCGCGGATGGGCGGTGCCTCGATCGCGATATCGATCTATGGGGCGATCATCGGCGCCTCTATCGGAGCAAGTCATGTTGTTCTGCCGGGAGCAGGACGGATCGAGGAATTGACGCCGAAAATGATGGCAGCGTTGCCGGAGGCCTCGAGGATCCTTGTGCAGGAGGCCTATGCCGCGGCGTTCTCGCCTCTTTTCATGACGTCCTGTGCCATGGGGCTGGTTGGTTTGATCGCTGCAATTATGCTGAAGCCTGTGCAGCTGCCGGGTATTGTGAAAGCTGCGCCGGCGGAGTGAGCCGTTCCTCGCTGCGGCTCTTGTCAGAAACGAACGGCAGCGATACATCATGACAGAGATCTAACGGGGTGCTCTTCTCCGAAAAGGAAGGGGCTGAGAGGCGCAAAGCCAACCCGCGGAACCTGATCCGGTTAAAACCGGCGGAGGGATTAGATGCGTGGCACTGGCCGCCCCTTTCTTCCGCACACAGTATAAGGGAAGGCGTATGCCGCAAGCTCCATTTTTTGTCAGGGCGCTTTCAGCTCTGGCGATCCTCACTACATCGCATGTGGTGGTTCACGCACAGACACCAGCCAAGGTGCTGACGATTTACACCTATGAGAGCTTCACCTCTGAATGGGGACCAGGTCCCAAGGTCAAAGCGGCGTTTGAAAAGACCTGCGACTGCACGGTGAACTTCGTTAGCGTCGCTGATGGCGTGGCTCTGTTGTCGCGCCTCAAACTGGAAGGGGCGAGTGGGAAGGCTGATCTCGCTCTTGGGCTCGACACCAATTTGGTCGAGGAAGCGCGCCGCACAGGATTGTTCGATAAAAGCGGCATCGACACGAGCGCACTCAAAGTGCCGGGCGGATTTTCCGATGATGTCTTTGTGCCCTATGACTACGGGCACTTTGCCGTCGTTTACGACACGCAAGCGATCAAGAGCCCGCCCAAGAGCCTGCACGAACTCGTGGAAGGCGATCCTTCGCAGAAGATCGTGATTGAAGATCCACGCACGTCCACACCCGGACTTGGTCTGCTGCTATGGGTTAAATCCGTCTATGGCGATAAAGCACCTGAAGCATGGGAAAAACTGAAGAAGCGCGTTCTGACCGTTACGCCTGGCTGGTCGGAAGCTTACGGACTTTTCACCAAGGGTGAAGCACCGATGGTGCTTTCCTACACGACGTCGCCTGCCTACCATATGGTCGCCGAGAAGACGGATCGCTATCAGGCTGCCGCTTTTTCCGAAGGACATTACATTCAAATTGAAGTCGCTGGCCTGATGAAGAACGCGCCGCATAAAGCCTTGGCCACCGATTTTCTCAAGTTCATGACCAGCACCGGCTTCCAGGACACCATTCCTACCAATAACTGGATGATGCCTGTCGCTGCGACATCGACACCGTTGCCTGACGCGTTCGGCAAGATCGTTCAGCCTTCGAAAACGTTCCTGATGGATCCGAAGACCGTTGCTGATAACCGGAAAGCCTGGATCGATGAGTGGCTTCAAGCCATGAGCTTGAATTGATGCTTCTGACGACGGCAGAACGCCGCGTTGCCATTGCCGGTGGGTCCGGCGTCCTCGCCGGCATCTCAATTTTCATCAGTTTTGCCGTCTTCATGCTTCTGTTCGCTACCGATGGCGAATGGAGTGCAATCTTCGCCGATCCCTACATTCTCAAGATCCTGCGCTTCACTTTGGCGCAGGCCATTTTATCGACGCTCTTATCGATCCTGCTTGGCCTGCCGGTGGCTCTTTCGCTCGCTCGTCAGCCTCATTTTCCAGGCAGAAGCTGGATTTTGCGGCTTATGGCGATTCCGATGGGATTACCTGCGCTGATCGGGGCACTTGGCCTGGTCGGCGTTTGGGGCCGGCAGGGATGGCTGAATGCAATCGTTCAACATGGACTTGGCCTCGAGCCCATCAGCATCTATGGCTTGGCGGGTATTCTGCTCGCGCACGTCTTTTTCAATCTGCCGCTCGCCTGCAGGCTGATGCTCGCCCAACTGGAAAGGACACCTGCCGAATATTGGCTGACCGCCGGCGTTCTCGGCATGTCGCCGTTTTCTGTCTTTCGGCTCATCGAGTGGCCGCTGCTGAAAAGGGTTTTACCGGGCATTGCAGGATTGATCTTCATGCTGTGTGCCGCCAGCTTCACCCTTGTCCTCATGCTGGGGGGAGGGCCGGCGGCAACCACGATTGAGGTGGCAATCTATCAAGCGCTTCGTTTTGACTTCGATCCCGCCCGTGCCGTTGCTCTATGTGTGTTGCAGGTCTGCATGACGGGTTTGATATTGGCTCTCATGCAGTTTTTTGCGGGAGCAGCTGAAGATGGCGTCACGGTTGGGAAGCGATTGAGGCGCCTGGACGGTCATTCGCAATCATCCAAGATCATTGACTCGTCGGTCATTTTGGCAGCCGTGCTGTTCATCGGCGCTCCTTTGCTATCGATCGTGATCAGCGGTTTGAAAGCTGATCTCATGCGGCTTGTCGGCGAGGCGCTCTTCTGGAGGGCTTTATCGATGAGCCTGACGATATCCTTTCTTTCGGCAATGTGCGCCTTGACGGTCAGCGTAACGCTCATTCATGCTCGCTTTGCAGCCTCGATCGGTGAACGCGCGCGCTTTGTGCCCCGGCTCCTGCTAGGAGGCGTCAGCCTTGGCTTGAATGCAGCATCATCCTTTGTGTTGCTGATCCCGCCGCTTGTCCTGGCAACGGGATGGTTCATGACCGTTCGGGCAGTCGGAGGCGATCTTGATCTTGCAGCGCCGCCAATCGTCATCCTCATCAATATGTTGATGGCATTACCCTTCGTCGTGCGTGTTCTGGAGCCAGCCTATGCCAGCCACAGGGCCCGCACCTTGAAGCTTACGGCGAGCCTTGGTCTGGTCGGAATAGCACGCCTGAGGCTGGTTGACTGGCCGTCGTTGCGAGGTCCATTGCTCATCGCCTTTTCTTTTGCCATGGCATTGTCGCTTGGCGATCTCGGTGCCGTTGCGCTATTCGGTTCGGACAGTTTCATAACGCTGCCTTGGCTGATCTTCAGCCAACTTGGTAATTATCGCAGTGACGACGCGCAAGGTTATGCATTCCTGCTGGCGATCTTGTGTCTTGCGCTGACGATGATCGGCACGCGCCGTGCGACAGTGCCCGGAGGTTCACATGGCCGATAGGGGTTGCGCTCTCGCATTGACGGATGTTCGCCTGTCACTGGGGAATAGAGACTTTTTCTTTGACGAGAGCTTTCCTGTGGGCGCAATCACGGCTGTCACGGGGCCTTCCGGTGGCGGTAAATCGACCCTTTTGAACCTGATAGCTGGGTTCGAGACACCTGCTTCGGGTAAAATCGAAATTGAGGGGCAGGATGTGACAGCTCGTCACCCTTCGCAACGGCCACTGTCTTTCGTGTTTCAAGACAACAACCTCTTTGCCCATCTCGACGTCTTCACAAATGTTAGCATCGGCATAACCTCGTCCTGGCGGTTGCGGCCGGACCAGCGACAAAAGATAAGCACTGCACTTGCAGCTGTTGGCTTGGCTGGCTTTGACAAGCGGCTGCCTTCGAGCCTTTCAGGAGGCGAGCGTCAAAGGGTGGCGTTCGCCAGAGCCCTGGTGCGGGGGAGGCCACTGCTTCTTCTTGACGAGCCTTTCGCATCGCTCGACCCAGGATTGAGAAGGGAAATGGCCGATCTGCTTCTTCTCCTTCATCGGGAAAGTGGTGCAACCATGCTCATTGTATCGCACGATCCGCAGGAAGTTGAGCATCTGGCCGAAAAGGTTGTGTTTGTCGATGAGGGAACGATCATTGATCGAGCGCTGATGAGGGATCGGCCCGCGTCGTGGAGCAGATCCGGCCTTGGGCGTTTCTTCGCTTAATTGCGATTTTCTTGAAGGTCGCGTCCATTTGCCTTAATTCCGGCCGCACAGCAGAAGATTAACATCTGCTTTAGGACGAATGTAATTTTAACGATGACCAAAAGTGCTGCTATGCAAAACCAATGGAAATCAGGTACTAAGGCGGCACAGAATGCGGCGGCGGCATGTCGTTCAAGTCGCATGGCTGAAAATTTCGGAGATTTGTGCAATTCGCGATTGCTGAATTTGCACGGCTCCTCAGCCTCTTGCCGCATTATTGTGTAAAAAGAAGCGGGATGTATGCCCCTTGGCAAGGATGACGAGCGGTCAGTCGCGGCTTAGAGTGACTCAGGCTGACAGAAAAATAACGGAACAGCCATTTATGAGCCTAGACATCCGCCGAGGTGCTGCCAATCGATTTACTCCGCGTCGCGCAACGGGATCGGTATCGCCGCGTGCGGGAGTTCTGCTCCTTGCCATGTGCGTTGCCTTGAGCAGCTGCCAATCCGTTCTGGAAAAGACGTACGAGCCGCAGATCGGGCCTTCCTCGAACCCGCAGATTGTCGATGAGGTTCAGAAGAACGACCCGCGTGCTGCCATGGGTGCGCGTGAACATCCACGCATTCTGGCAAGCTATGGCGGCGAATATAAAGATCCGAAGACTGAAAAGCTCGTTGCGCGTATCGCGGGCGCATTGACGGCGGTATCGGAAAACCCCAGTCAATCCTACCGCATTACGATCTTGAATTCGCCTGCGATCAACGCGTTCGCACTTCCCGGCGGATATCTTTACGTCACGCGTGGCCTGCTGGCGCTTGCGAATGATGCCTCGGAAGTTGCTGCGGTTCTTGCTCATGAGATGGGGCACGTGACCGCCAATCACGGCATCGAGCGGCAAAAACGTGAAGAGGCCGAGGTCATCGCCAGCCGCGTGGTTGCCGAGGTTCTTTCAAGCGATATCGCCGGTAAGCAGGCCTTGGCGCGCGGAAAGCTTCGCCTTGCAGCCTTCTCACGGCAGCAGGAGCTGCAGGCGGATGCGATCGGCGTGCGCATGTTGGGACAGGCAGGTTACGATCCCTATGCCTCGGTGCGCTTCCTGGAATCCATGGCAGCCTATAGCCGATTCATGTCTGTGGATCCTGACGCTGACCAAAGCCTGGACTTCCTCTCCAGCCATCCAAATTCGACGCAGCGGATCGAACTTGCGCGCGATCATGCCCGGATGTTTGGTCAGGAAGGGCAGGTTGGCGACAAAGGCAGGGATTACTTTCTGGACGGGATTGATGGTTTGCTTTACGGCGACAGCCCGCAAGAAGGCTATGTTCGCGGCCAGACATTCCTGCATGGCGGGCTCGGCATTCGCTTCGACGTGCCGCCTTACTTCAAGATCGATAATAAGGTGGAAGCCGTTATGGCGACCGGGCCGGGCGATGTTGCCATCCGGTTCGATGGCGTGGCGGATACCGATAAGCAGTCACTCACCAACTATATTTCGAGTGGCTGGGTTACCGGGCTCGATCCGTCCACCATTCGCGAAACCAATGTGAATGGAATGGAAGCGGCGACTGCAAGGGCAAGCGCCGACCGGTGGGATTTCGACGTGACCGTTGTGCGCGACAAATCGCAGATCTTCCGTTTCCTGACCGCTGTTCCCAAAGGAAGTAGCGCGCTTCAATCGACAGCGGATACGTTACGCTCGAGCTTTAGAAAGATGACGCCACAAGAGGCTGAATCGCTGAAGCCGTTGCGCATTCGCGTGGTCAAGGTGGCCCCCGGTGACAATGTCACGACGCTTGCCTCCCGTATGATGGGCACAGATCGCAAGCTCGATCTCTTCAGGCTCATCAACGCCTTACCAACTGGTGCTACGGTGGCAGTCGGCGACCGAGTGAAAATCATTTCCGAATAAGGGCTTTAAGCGGCGACGGCACATCGCTACCCGTTATTTGTTCTTATTTCTGCGCCAACTTGTCTCATCGGAGACATTCATCTTTTCCGAAGCGGTCGGCGTCTACAGATCCGCAACAGAGTGCCCAAGCGCAAATATGATCGGGACAACAAAAAAGGCTTCCGAAAGTCATAGTTGATTTTCGGAAGCCTGACGGGTCGGCGAGAGGCCGTATCGATGCTGTCAGGCGTAGTTGGCCATATGGGGATCAGCATTGACGAGGGCGCTGCGAAGCTTTTCCATGGCCCTGCTTTCGATTTGGCGAACACGCTCCTTGGATATGCCGAGGTCTGCTCCAAGCTCTTCTAGGGTCGCGCCATCTTCTGCCAATCGCCGGGCGCTGATGATCTTCATTTCTCGCTCATTGAGATGCGTCAAGGCGGAGGCGAGCCAATGACGGCGGCGTTCGCCGTCGATCATTGAGGAGACCTGTTCATCGGGAAGCGGCTCGTTGCTGATGAGAAAGTCCATCTTTTCAGCGCTGTCCGCGTCGTTGGAAACCGATGGGGCTTGGAGAGAGGTATCGTTGCCGGACAGTCTGGCATCCATTGTCTGAACGTCGGACAGGCTAACGCCAAGTGCAGACGCAATTTCCTGATGTATGGACTGGAGCGTCAGCTGCGAATCCCCGCGTGCCAGCTTGGCCCGCAGTCGGCGAAGATTAAAGAACAAGGCCTTTTGTGCAGAGCTCGTTCCGCCACGGACGATCGACCAGTTGCGCAGGATGTAGTCCTGGATCGACGCACGGATCCACCAGCTCGCATATGTCGAAAATCGGACGTCGCGTTCCGGCTCGAAGCGGGCGGCCGCTTCCAAGAGGCCCACATAGCCCTCTTGGACGAGGTCGCTCATCGGCAAACCGAAGTTGCGAAATTTACCGGCCATCGAGATGACGAGGCGCATATGCGCCATGGCGATCTCGTTGCGGGCTTGGCGATCGTCGTTGTTCTTCCAGCGGATGGCCAGATTGTGCTCTTCCTCGCGGTCCAAATAGGGAGCTGCCATCGCGATTTTGATCATGCGCCGGTCTGCAGACATGTTCTTCATATCGGTCTCCTGGAGTGCGAGCTAGAAAGCTTCATTTTGAAAATTGTTCGGTGAGATTTCGATCAAGCAAATGACCTCAAAATGTGAAAAGGCCTCACTCTGGACGTTTGCAGAGGAGGCCCTATCTAAAGGATCGTAACCATAATACGCAGCGATCGGCATTTACTTGAAAAGTGCCGATATCGGGGTCTGCAGCGGACATGGTACGCTCCTTTTACATATATTCTTGGGAGCGTCTTGTGCCGTGGCGAAGGCCATAGTTCTCGACGCTTACCGCGTAGAAACGCTTTTCCGCCGAAAAAGTTCCAATAAAAAACCCGGCGCGAGGCCGGGTTTTTTTGAGGCTCAGGAAGCGCAGCAGATTACGCTGCCTCTTCTTCCTCTTGTGCTTCGTCTTCTTCGACAGCCTTGCCACGCTTTGGTCCCTTGTTGAGATTGGTTTCAACAAGACGTACGGCTTCGGTTTCCGACATCTTATTCACGGCTGCAATTTCACGCGCCATGCGATCAAGTGCTGCTTCATAAAGCTGACGCTCGGAATAAGACTGCTCAGGCTGGTTTTCGGCGCGATAAAGATCTCTCACCACTTCAGCGATGGAAATAAGATCGCCGGAATTGATTTTCGCATCATATTCCTGGGCGCGGCGAGACCACATGGTCCGCTTGATCCGTGCCTTGCCTTGAACGACCTTAAGCGCACGCTCCACAAAATCGGTTTCTGACAATTTGCGCATGCCAATGCTCATGGCTTTTGCAACAGGAACCTTCAGGCGCATTTTATCCTTTTCGAAGTCGATCACGAAAAGTTCGAGCTTCATGCCTGCAACTTCTTGCTCTTCAATGGCGCTAATGGTACCGACGCCGTGAGCGGGATAAACGATTGCTTCGCCTGTTTTAAAGCCGTGGCGCGCTCCGGTGGAAGGCTTCTTCTGCGGGGTCGTCATACTATTCAAAAACTCCCTGTTACGCTTTCGGACTGCGCCGAAACCGGGTCAGTCAGGCCCGGATGAGACGGAGGCTTCCGTCGGGTGACTTTTATTCTGGTCCAGCCAAACTCAAGCAAAGCGGCTCTGGCACGATCTGACGATCCGACAGCTCAAGTGAATGATTCGTTACGGAAACCGCTGTGGTAATTTTTGCTTTCGTGGTGGTTTTCGGGCACCTGAGGCGCACCTTTTGGAACAGTGTGGTAAAGCTATCACAAAAAGATGAGGGAATCAATAATTTGGTTGCTCGCATCTGACGTATAGATGCGATGCCGTAATATACGGACATGATGAAACGCTGTTTCTTAAAACGCCCGCTCGATGACGCTTTGCGCCAAAAACTACCAACTTAACGCGCGGTTTGCGATTTGGTTCCACCCCGGCCGTGGCAATCTGGCGCATTCCGCTATTTAAAAAAGATCAGGCTCGACTGAAGCGCCCGCTCACTGGTGCCTGCCGCGTGTGTATCAGCGCGTGATTAAGCTGGACTGCTGGAGGCTATCACAGCCTGCTCTGACACAGGCTAGATATGCCTTAATCACCGGAGCCCGGTTTATCGGAGAAGTATTTATCGAATTTCGCCGCAACGCCATCCATTTCCTTGGCGTCTGGAAGTGGATCTTTCTTCACCGTGATGTTCGGCCACTGCGTCGAATATTCGGCGTTGATCTTGAGCCACTTGTCCAGACCTGGCTCCGTGTCGGGCTTGATCGCCTCGGCAGGACATTCCGGTTCGCAGACGCCACAATCGATGCATTCGTCCGGATGGATCACAAGGAAGTTTTCACCTTCGTAGAAGCAATCTACCGGACAGACTTCGACACAGTCTGTATATTTGCAACGAATGCAATTGTCCGTGACGACATAGGTCATGAAATACTCCAGGAATCTGCAAGATGCTTCGTGGCCAAAACTGGTGACACACTTGGGCAGCCTACAAGGCGGTGGCGCCCGTCAGCGCCTCCTTCAGGTCGGAAGTGACCTAGCCGCTTTGTTGTTTGATTTCAAGAATAAACGCGACCATGGTTTACGCGATGCAGGGAATGATTTTCCATGGCCCTGTTCATCTGCTTTTGAAAGCGACAGAACAAGGCCCGATCAGTCTTCTTTCGACATCAGCTTTTGAATAGCCCGCCGCTCTTTCTTGGTCGGGCGGCCTGATCCTGCCGATCGGATGGCTTGTTCGTATGGAGTAAGCTTTTCTGTTTCCGCAGGTGTCAGGTCTTCGTAAAGAAGCTTGGCCTCCTCATAGGGGCCGCGCCGCGTGCCAGGTGCCAAAACGAAAAGGGTCACATCACGGCGATCGAAAGCGACTTCGACCTTATCGCCGACGCGGACGGTGTGACTGGGCTGAGCGACCCTTTCGCCATTGATACGAACGCGACCTTGCTCGATATGAGCTTGCGCCAAAGACCGCGATTTAATCATGCGCGAGAAGAACAGCCACTTGTCAATGCGCTGGCGCAGTGAGGCCGATGACTGTTTTTCGTCGCTCATGTCTTACTTCTTCATCTGCTCCTTGAGAGCAGCCAGCTTTGCGAAGGGCGAATCCGGATCGATCGGCTTGTCCTTCTTGGGAGGGCGCGCTTCAAAGCGAGCAGGCTGCGGACCGCCGCGCTGCGGCTTGTTGTCCTTACGATCGGAGCGGTCGTTGCGACGGTCGCGGTCAGGCCTGCCTTCGGATGATCCTTGCTCGTTCTTGCGTGGCTGAGGACGGCGGTTTTCGCGTGCATCTCGCTCGCCATTCGCTCCGTCCTTGCCCTGACGGCGTTGATTGCCCGGCTGGCCACCACCGCCGTTGCGGCGTTCCCCGTGATGAGGACGCTGCTGGCGCTGATTGTCGTTACGGCCGCCGACCCGCCATAGAAGAACTGGCTTGGGTTCGCTGGCTTCCGAAGCCTCTGCTGGAACTTCTTCTGGCTGCTGCGACACTTCCGGCTTTTCCTCGCCTTCCGCCGAAGCTTCAGCCTTGTCTTCAGGCTCGACTTTGTCGCTGTCATCCGTCGCGGATGCTTCCGTTTCAGACTCGGTCGACGCTGCCTGCTGATCATCAGAGGCAGGTGCGGCTTCGGATGCGGCGCTGGATTGGACAGCAAGATGCGCTGCAGCTTCCTCCGCCGTCACAACATCGGCGCGGTAACCCAAGCCTTTGAGGATTTCTTCCATGTCTTCGGCAGTTGCCCCGAGGATCGACAGCATCGCTGTCGTCGTCGTGAAGCGGCGGCCGTCGTAAGCGCCCTCAGGCCGGTTTGGCTGGCCTGGCTTCCATTGCAGAAGGGGACGAATGATATCGGCCAGGCGCTCGAGAATATCGACGCGCACCGCACGCTTGCCGAGGAAGCGGAAGCCGGCAAGCTTGTAGAAGGTGCGCTCGAAGCTCGGATCGGTCACAATCGAGGTTCGTCCCGCTGCCAACACCGGAATCAATTCGCCGTATCCAGGCTTATCAAGGCCATCATTCCTGAGGGCCCAGAGCAGTGTGATCAGTTCGGCCGGCGCTGGTTTGAGCAGCGCTGGGATAAAAATATGGTAAGCGCCAAAGCGGATGCCATACCGACGCATGGAGGCGCGGGCGTCCTGGTCCAGCGACTTGACTTCCTCGGTGACGTCGCGGCGGAAGAGAACCCCAAGCCCTTCCACGAGTTGGAAGGCCAAGCCTTTTGCAAGTCCCTGAAGATCTTCTGCACGAGAAAGATCGTCCAACGGCTTCAGGACCGTGCTGATATGGTGGTTGACAAACCGCTCGATGCGGGCGGCGACATGATCGCGCGCGTTGCCCGTTAGTTGTTCGTCTGCGAGCAGGATCACGCGCGGCCGCATGATGTGGTCGCTCCCCGCCAACCGAGCAACCGGTTCGCCGAGCCAGCGAACCAGCCCTTCCGAGGTCATCGCCAGGTCACTGTTTCCCGCCGCATGCAAGCGCGCGGCGCGCGCCTCAAATTCAAGAGCAAGCGCCTTTTGCGAGGCTGTCTGAACCGCCTTCGCATCAGGCCCTTCCGTCCCCGAAACGGGCGTGAACCGGAAACCGGACAGTTGCCCCACATGATGTCCTTCGACGAAGACATCTCCATTCACACTGATTTCAGCTTCCAGCATCGCATTCTCTCTCAGGCGCTTCATGAGCACAGATGTCCTGCGATCAACAAAGCGTTTCGTCAACCTTTCATGTAACGCATCGGACAATCGGTCTTCGATTTCCCGCGTCTTTTCCTGCCAGTGTGTCGGATCGGCAAGCCAACCGGGCCGATTCGATACATAGGTCCAAGTCCTTATCTGCGCGATTCGTGCCGAAAGCGTGTCAATTTCGCCATCGGTTCGATCGGCACGATGAACTTGTTCGGCGAGAAAGCTTTCGCTCACCGCGCCGTTGCGCACAAGATCGGAAAACAGCGTCGAAATCAAATCGGCATGTTGTGCCGGCGTGATCCGCCTGTAGTCGGGCAGGGCACATGCTTCCCAAAGCTTTTCGACTCGCGCCGGTGTGGTCGCAAGATCGATAATCTCAGGATATCGTGACAAATGATCCAGGGCTTGCTGATCGACCGCCGGCAAAGCGCGGGTCAGCCCGGCAATTGGCGGCGCATCTTCAAGGCTCTTGCGCAAGGACGACAGGGAAGAGAAATCGAACTTCTGTGTACGCCACTGCAGCACCCGAACACTGTCGAAGTCGTGGCTCTCTATCCGCTGGACCAGTTCGTCGTCAAAGGGATCGACCTGGCCGGTCACGCCGAACGTACCATCGCGGACATGCCGCCCCGCACGCCCGGCGATCTGGCCCAGTTCGGACGGATTGAGGTTGCGGAACTGATAGCCGTCGAATTTTCTGTCCTGCGCGAATGCAACGTGGTCGACATCGAGATTAAGACCCATGCCGATCGCATCGGTCGCCACGAGGTATTCGACATCACCGTTCTGATAAAGCTCGACCTGAGAATTGCGTGTGCGAGGGCTAAGCGCGCCGAGGACCACGGCCGCGCCACCCCTTTGTCGGCGAATGAGTTCCGCAATCGCATAGACCTCGTCTGCAGAAAAGGCGACGATGGCTGTGCGTTGTGGAAGGCGGGTGATCTTCTTCTGCCCTGCATAGAGAAGATTGGAAAGGCGCGGTCGCTCGACAACCGTCAGCCCCGGCAAGAGCTGCTGGAGGATAGGCCGCATCGTTGCTGCCCCAAGAAGCAGCGTCTCTTCCCGTCCCCGGAGATGGAGAATGCGATCCGTGAAGATATGGCCGCGCTCAAGATCGCCGGCCAGCTGAACTTCGTCGATCGCAACGAAGGCGGCTTTGGTGTCACGTGGCATGGCTTCGACGGTACAAACCGAAAAACGCGCATGCGGAGGCGTTATCTTCTCTTCGCCTGTCACCAGGGAAACATTTTCGCGGCCGACTTTTTCGACAACCCGTGTATAGACTTCGCGGGCCAAAAGCCTCAGTGGTAAGCCAATAATACCCGTGCCGTGAGCGACCATACGCTCGATCGCGTAATGCGTCTTTCCGGTGTTGGTAGGGCCGAGTACGGCGATAACGCCGCGTCCACTCGTGATCATTGGTTGCGAAATGCTATTCATCGTTCTGCACAGTGAGGCGCGACGTCCTCATGAAGATTGACTGACACATGGACAGTGATGGACGTAAAGGCAAGATCAAATTCACAATCACTCGCTCTTTATGTCGTTGCGCGCTCGGAAATGTGCCTCTGTCCGGTTGGCGGAACGTCATGAGAACGAATCGGCGACGAATCGCGGACTCGCTGAGGTTGCCTGTCTGTTCCTAACTTGTGGATGCCCAACAGCGGCTTGGAAACATTCGGCTGGAGAGGGCGCTTTATGTCCGTTGGGACGCTGAGTGGTTACGCCCGCTGTTGCTGCTGCAACGAAAAACTAACCTTGTCCTTAGGTCATTCATTCCAAAGCAAAAATCGCTCCATTGGCACGGAACAAAATTTCGCCACAAGTGTTTCTCGCTTGGTTCATTATTGGGGAAGCGAGGATCACGCTGTGAGTACAATTCTACTGATTATTCTTATTCTTCTGCTTATTGGCGCTCTTCCGAATTGGGGCTATAGCCGTGGTTGGGGTTATGGGCCATCGGGAGGTCTTGGCCTCGTAGTCGTAATTATTGTTCTTTTGATAGCCTTTGGACGCATCTGAAACAAATCTTACCTGGGGAGTATCTTAATATGATGAAGAAAATTGTTGTCGCGGCTGCTCTGGTCGGTACCTTGGCGTCATGCACGCCAACCGAACGCGGCACCGCGATCGGTGCTGGTACGGGCGCCATCATCGGTGGCGCAGTCAGCAATAGCTGGGGCGGCGCAGCAGTTGGTGCGGTTGCAGGCGGTCTTGCTGGCGCGCTCATCGGTCAGTCGCAGGAGCATCGCGGCTACTGCATCTATCGTGACCGTTACGGTCGTCGTTACGAGGCACGCTGCCCTCGCTAAAATTCATGCGGTCGGAGGTCAACCGAACGCGACGGGCGCCCCTTGGGCGCCCGTTTTCTTTGGGACGGGGTCGTGATCAGCATCGCGAAGCCATCCGAACGGAACCGTTGGGTCGAAGGCGGCTGCCAATCTATGCGAAGAATTGCCCGCCATTGGCGCTGATAGTTGCTCCGGTGATAAAGCTTGCCTCGTCCGCAACAAGGAATGCGACACATCTGGAAATTTCATGCGGTTCACCCAGCCTGCCGACGGGAATTTGCGGAAGGATGCGCTCCTTCAAGAGCTCTTCCGGGATTGCTCTCACCATTTCCGTACCGGTATAGCCGGGGCAAACCGCATTGACCGTGATGTTTTTGGATGCACCTTCCTGTGCAAGTGCTTTCGTGAACCCCAGGTCGCCGGCCTTTGAGGCGGCATAATTTACTTGTCCGGCCTGACCCTTCTGGCCATTGACCGATGAAATGTTCACGATGCGTCCAAACTGGCGTTCGCGCATGCCGGGCCAGACCTGATGCGTCATGTTGAAAAGCCCAGTCAGGTTCGTGGCAATGACCGCATGCCAATCTTCAGGCGTCATCTTGTGAAACATCGCATCGCGCGCGATGCCCGCATTGTTGACGAGAATGTCGACGGGGCCAAGATCGCGCTCGACGCGTTTTACGCCTTCGCCGCAGGCTGCGTAATCGCGCACGTCCCACTTGAAGACGGCGATATCGGTGGCCTGGTGGAAGGCAGCCGCGCGCTCATCATTTCCCGCGTAGTTGGCCGCAACGCGGTAACCGGCGTTCTGCAGAGCCGTCGAGATGGCTGCACCAATACCGCGCGTTCCCCCCGTAACCAAGGCAACCCTGCTCATTACTTCTCCTTTGCCGACACATATCGGCCGTTCCTCCGAGACCCTTGGGAGGCATTTGATGCAAATCAGGCGCCGACAAGCTGCTGGATCAGCACACTGCTGGCCTGACATTCACAATCATGCCTCTTCGCCTTGCCCAGTCGGAGCGCTCAGGCGTGCCCCGCATTAGATTATTTTTTCATCATGGTCGATTGGGGGCGTCAAAGTGCTTCAATGCACATCGCAATTCCCATGCCGCCGCCGATGCAGAGTGTGGCGAGGCCTTTTTTCGCCTGACGGCGGCGCATTTCGTAAAGCAGCGTGTTCAAGACGCGCGCGCCAGAGGCTCCAATCGGATGACCGATTGCGATCGCTCCGCCATTGACGTTCACCTTTGCAGGATCCAACCCCAGTTCCCTGACGACCGCGCAGGATTGCGCCGCAAATGCTTCATTGGCTTCGATCAGGTCGAGATCGGCGACAGACCATCCCGCTTTTTCAAGCGCTTTGCGGGATGCGGGGATTGGCCCTGTTCCCATGATTTTGGGATCTACGCCTGCCGTTGCCCAGGACACGATGCGGGCCAGTGGTTGAAGATTGCGGCGTTCCGCCTCCTGCTCGCGCATCAAGACCACGGCGGCAGCCCCATCGTTTAGCCCCGAGGCATTGCCTGCCGTCACTGTGCCTTCCTTATCGAAGGCGGGGCGGAGCTTCGACATTGCTTCCAGTGTGGCGCCATGGCGGATATATTCGTCTTCCTCCACCTTCACGTCACCCTTTCGGGTCGACACCGTATGGGGCGTAATCTCGTCCTTGAAGCGACCTTCCTTTTGCGCGGCCTCGGCTCGGTTTTGCGAGCCAACGGCAAAACGATCCTGTTCTTCGCGTGTCAGCTGCCACTGGCGCGCAATGTTTTCTGCCGTGATACCCATGTGATAGCCATGAAAGGCATCCGTTAGGCCATCTTTGATCATGGTATCGATCATCTTCATGTCGCCCATCTTGACGCCTGACCTCAAGAAGGCCGCATGGGGTGCCATCGTCATGGATTCCTGCCCGCCCGCGAGGATGATCTCTGCGTCTCCTGAAATAATCTGCTGCATGCCGAGAGCGACGGACCGGAGCCCGGACCCGCACAGCTGGTTGATGACCATAGCCGTCTTTTCTTGCGGGACGCCTGCGAGCATCGCAGCTTGGCGAGCGGGATTTTGACCCTGCGCTGCCGTCAGCACCTGACCGAGGATGACCTCGTCGATTTCTGCAGCTTCAACTCCCGCGCGATCCAAGGCTGCCTTCATGGCAGTTGCACCGAGTTCATGCGCGGCAACCCCCGCGAATACTCCATTGAACGCGCCAACGGCTGTGCGTGCTGCACTGGCAATGACAATCGATGCGTTGCTCATAGCGATCATTCCTCTTCCCCGCTTCTCGGGGGCAAAACAAGCAGAGCTTGTCTATCAAGTCAAACACGGCAATTGCAAAGACCGTAGATACTGTTCCTTGCTTGCCCGCTCCAAGCCGATGGTTGCAATGATACAACGCGGGCTATGCGTGTTGTTTCCTCATTCCCATAGGCGCAGATAGACTTTTCCGCGCTGCACAAATTGATTGTCATCGGCCTTCCTATGCGTTTAAAGTTAACGCGGAGGAAGCAGTCAAACAACAATAGACTGTGCTGTGGGAGAGCAGGATGACCAAGCAGGATGGTCCAACCGTTATTAAAAAATATGCCAATCGGCGGTTGTACAATACAGGCACGAGTGCATACGTTACCTTGGAAGACTTGGCAGCTATGGTGAAGAAGGGGGAAGACTTCACCGTGCAAGATGCCAAGACGGGCGAAGATATTACTCATGCGGTCTTAACGCAGATCATCTTCGAGCAGGAATCGAAAGCCACCAGCACATTGCTGCCGATATCATTCCTGCGGCAGTTGATCACGTTTTACGGCGACCAGATGCAGATGTTCGTGCCTGGCTTCTTGGATCAATCCATGAAGGCATTCACGGCGCAGCAGTCACAAATGCGCGAACAGGTGGAACGAGCCTTCGGCGATACGCCTTTTGGCAAGAACCTTCAGCTGCCGATCCAAATGGTCGAGGAGCAGATGAAGCGCAATGCCGAGCTGTTCCAGCAAGCGATGCAGATGTTTACGCCGTTTGGCGGAACGCCTCCGAAAGAAACGCGCAAAGCCGAGCCTTCCGATCTCGACGAACTGAAGAAGCAGCTTCGTGCCCTTCAGGAAAAGCTCGATAGTCTGGCATAGCAGTCTACCAGTGCCGCGCGACGCAGGATCGGCGGTTGCTTCGACGCAAGACGAGAAAAAGTGTCAAAAGAAAAGGCTGGCGCACGCGCCAGCCTCTTAATGTTAAGCGCCTAAGGCAGAAACCTTATGCGTTTTCCTTCGGCGTCAGAACCTGACGACCGCGGTACATGCCCGTCTTCAGGTCTATGTGATGCGGACGGCGCAGTTCGCCGGAATTCTTGTCTTCAACGTAGGTCGAAGCCTTCAGCGCGTCTGCAGAGCGGCGCATACCGCGCTTGGACGGGCTTGTTTTTCTCTTCGGTACAGCCATTTCAATAACTCCACTTCTCAGGCAAAACATATCCACGGCCTAGCCTACGGCCGAAACGGACATGTCGCGATTTCGGAAATTTTGCGCGCTTATACATGCCTTGGGCCGGGTTGACCAGTCCCCTGGCATTTTTTTTGACTCGCACGTCACGAAGGATTTAGCCTGTCCTTACTCGTGGTCTTTCGGTTTCAAAATATGCAACGGGCGTATTCGTCCGCACCACGTGCTCGCCGCTCGATGATTGCAGCAAGATTGCGCATGCCTCGACCGGGTCTGCTCGCAACCCTGTTAAACGGGTTAGGAAGGGATACCGCAAGTAAGGCGGCCTGTCGCGGCGTCAGTTTCGATGCCGGGATTCTGAAATGGTGACGCGCTGCAGCCTCGATGCCGTAGATTCCTGGACCCCATTCGGCAATGTTCAGGTAAACCTCCATCATCCGGCGTTTCGACCAGATGAAGTCAGCGGTCACCGCGAGCGGTAGCTCGAGCCCCTTGCGGACGAAAGACCGGCTGTTCCAAAGAAAAAGGTTCTTGACGGTTTGCATAGGAATGGTGCTTCCGCCGCGTGTGGACTCGCCGCTCAGCGTATCCTGCACAAGTCCGCGCATTTCGCCCCAGTCGACCCCGTGATGGTAACAGAACTGGCCGTCTTCCGACATCATCACCGATTTGATCAGCACAGGAGAGATATCGTCGATCGAGACCCATTGCCGGTCGTAACCGCGCAGAAGGGCGAGGTCCCTGATCATCAGCGTCGAGACGGGGTGCACGAAAGAAGGAAGATAGAGAACGATCAGGACGTAAGGCAGGAGAAAAAGTGCGATGAGCGCAAGAAAAATCCGTTGTACCAAGGATCTGCCTTTCAGCCAGGCTGTCACCCGCCGATAGGCGGGCGCGACAGTCGCGCTATCTTGCTCCGTCGTGACATCCAAATCCGGTCTTGCCCCGTTCCTGCCCGTTTCAAATACAGTTTGAAGCATAGCCTGACCAGTGCCAATGCAAATCTTATCGGTGGAAGGATAAATCCATTGCAAATATCCGCTGCGGCGTGCCAAACAGCCGCCATGATTGCAAGCCGAGACATGTTTGAAGCCGAGCTGAAGGCAAGCGCCAGCGAGATCGAAAACTTGCTGGAAAGATTGCTGTCAGGCGATGTGCTGGATCAGGAAGTGGCCCGTCCCGAGGCACTGCGGCAGGCTATGCATTATGCTGTTCTCAATGGCGGCAAGCGGCTTAGGCCCTTTTTGGTGATGGAAAGCACGCGTATGTTCGGCGGCAATCAAACTGCGGCGCTACGCATCGGGGCAGCGCTCGAATGCATCCATTGCTACTCGCTCGTTCATGACGATCTTCCAGCAATGGATGATGACGATCTCCGTCGTGGCAAGCCGACGGTTCACATCGCGTTCGATGAGGCGACGGCCATCCTGGCCGGTGACGGGCTGTTGACCTATGCCTTCGATATTATTGCTGCGCCTGAAACCGAGCTTGCCGCGACGGCCAAGATCGAACTCGTCCTCGCATTGGCAAGAGCGGCCGGAATTGGCGGCATGGTCGGCGGACAAGCGCTTGATTTAGCGGCCGAAAAGGCATCCCCCGGTGAAGCCGGTATCCTCACCCTTCAAGCCATGAAGACCGGTGCGCTGATCCGCTTTGCGTGCGAGGCGGGTGCCATTATCGCGGGGGCTTCCGAGGTGGAGCGAAAGGTGATGCGCCGGTTTGGGGAGAAGATCGGGCTTGCGTTTCAGCTTGCAGACGATCTCCTCGATATCACCTCCGACGCGGCCACCATGGGCAAAGCGACGGGCAAGGACGCAGATCGCGGCAAAGGCACACTCGTCGGACTTCACGGTCAGTCATGGGCGGAAGAACAGCTGGCTATGCATGTCAAGGACGCCGAAGCGTTGCTTGAATCCTATGGCGAGCGGGCTTCGCTGTTGATCGCCGCAGCGCATTTTGTCGCCGACCGCAAAAGCTGATTGGCGGCAACAGAGACTGTGAGCATGCCGGCTTCTATTCCGCGGCTGTCTTTTGTCCGAACCGTTTTTCGATGTAATCGGCCACCAGAGCTTCGAAGTCACCCGCAATGTTCGGGCCGCGCAGGGTCATAGCCTTTTGACCATCGATAAAAACAGGAGCTGCCGGGGTTTCGCCGGTGCCCGGAAGCGAGATGCCGATATCAGCATGCTTGCTTTCGCCAGGCCCGTTCACGATACAGCCCATCACGGCGATGTTGAGCGCTTCAACGCCAGGGTATTTTTCGCGCCAGACCGGCATGTTCTTGCGAATATCTTCCTGGATCCGCTGGGCTAGCTCCTGAAACACCGTCGATGTGGTGCGTCCGCAGCCGGGACAGGCAGCCACGACGGGGATGAACTGCCTGAAGCCCATGACCTGCAGCAGCTCCTGCGCCACCTGCACCTCGCGTGTGCGGTCGCCGCCCGGCTCCGGCGTCAAGGACACGCGGATGGTGTCGCCAATCCCATGCTGGAGGACGTAGCCCATGGCCGCCGAAGAAGCGACGATGCCCTTAGAGCCCATGCCGGCTTCGGTCAGGCCAAGATGAAGGGCATGATCAGATCGCTGCGACAACATCGAATACACTGCGATTAGATCCTGCACCTGGCTAACTTTTGCCGACAGAATGATGCGGTTTCTGGCAAGCCCAATTTGCTCGGCCAGTTCCGCTGAAATCAGCGCCGATTGCACGATAGCCTCATGCATGACCTGGCGCGCCGACAAGGGCGAGCCCTGCTGCTGGTTATCATCCATCAGGCGCGTCAGCAGATCCTGGTCGAGCGATCCCCAGTTTACGCCGATGCGAACAGGCTTGTCATAGCGGATCGCCATTTCGACGATCTCGGCGAACTGCTTGTCCTTTTTGTCCTTGAAACCTACATTGCCAGGATTGATGCGGTATTTTGCCAAGGCTTCGGCACAAGCCGGATGATCGGCAAGCAGCTTGTGACCGATGTAGTGAAAATCACCGACCAGCGGGACATCCATGCCGAGCCGCAACAAGCGATCCCGAATTTTAGGAACGGCGGCAGCGCTTTCGTCACGGTCCACGGTGATGCGAACAATCTCGGAACCGGCTTTGTAGAGCGCGGCGACCTGCGCAACGGTGGAATCGACATCCGCCGTGTCGGTGTTCGTCATGGACTGAACCACAACCGGCGCCCCGCCGCCAACAATAACGCCACCAACATCGACGGCAACGGAGGCACGGCGCGGCTTCGGATCGTATTCGGTAGACATCAGCGTCTCTTCAACCCTTCAAGTTGCCCTTCAGGTGGATCAAGCAATATCGCTTGTCAACTCTTCAGCTTCATTTTGCCGCTGCGTGATCTTGTTCGGCATAGCGCGCCAGGCTTGATAGCAGGAGGACGACGAGGAGAAGTCCAGGAAGCGTGAGATAAACGACGCCGAGCCCAACGTGATTGGCGACAAAGCCAATGACGGATGGTGCTACAAGAATTCCCGAATATCCCATGACTGTGACAACAGAGAGTGCAACGCCGGGGGCCATTCCTGGAAGGTTGCCGGCAGCCGAAAAGGCAATCGGCACCATGTTGGATATGCCGATGCCCGCCAAGGCGAAGCCGGGTATGGCAACATAAGGTGAGGGAGCGAGCCCGGCGATTACCAAGCCTATAATAGCGATGATCCCGCAAAGGCGCATGGTCAGGACTGCGCCCAGACGGTCGCGGACTACATCACCCGCAAAGCGCATGGCAGCCATTGTCATTGAAAAGGCGGCAAAGGCGAAGCCGGATAGCGAGAGCGATGCGTTCAACTCATTACGCAGATAAAGCGCACTCCAGTCGATCACGGCGCCTTCCGGCACCATTGAAAACAAGGCAACCACGCCAATCAGCCAAGGCAGAGGCGTCAGGGGGAGTCCGCGCTTCGGCGCGGTCTCGGACTTTTCGGGCAGGTCACTCAGAAGCATAGGTAGGCCAATGACGAGAACAATCGCACCGCCGACCGTTGCCGCGATCGAATGACCGAGAACGCCGAGATGAGCGATCAGCACGCCGCCGGTTGCCGAGCCAATCAGACCTCCGAGGCTCCAGAATGCGTGGCACGAAGACATGATGGCTCGTCGCATGCCGCGCTCTGTCGCGACGGCATTTGCGTTCATGGCCACATCCATGGCTCCGATCAGCCCACCAAAGAGGAAGATGACGATGGCGGCTTCCCAAACCTCGCTGACGATACTGAGCAAAATCAGCAGCGGGGTGAGCATGATAGAGGCGATGCGTGTAACCTTCATGGATCCAAGACGCGGAATCTGGCTTCCGGCGATGGGCATGAAGACCAGGGAACCAAGCCCGAACACGAGGATCATCAGGCCCAGCCGCGTTTCGTTCAGCGACAGACGCTCAGCGAATTCCGGAATCTTGGGAGCCCATGCACCAACGTAGAATCCGTTCATCAAAAACATGAGCGAAACGCCGATCCGTTCGCGCGTAATGACGGGCGCCGCCGTCTTCCTATCAAGCTTCATGTCTGTCATCCGCCCTTGTCCTCCGCTGGCTTTATGACGCGCTAAGCGCTTGTCAGTCCCTTGTGAGGACAATGTCACAGCCCTCGGCTGCGATGAGTCTTAGTCTGTTTCGATCGGCAGCCTGTTCGGTGACAAGGCATGCATAGGCGCTCGCCGGCAGAACGGCATAGGGAGCTACGATCTCGAACTTGGCGGCTGTGACGACCACCATGGTTTTTTTGCTGATCGAGGCTGCAAAGCGCTTGAACCCAGCATCTTCGTATCCGAAAGCTCTGACATCGCCTTCAGTCCCAATCCCGCAAGCGCCGAGGATACACAGGTCCGGCTTGATGACTGCCAGATCATCCCGCGCTTTGGCGCTGATCGCTCCGCCCATAGCGCGATCAACGATTCCTCCAAGGAGAATTGTCTCGACGGCCGGTTTTTCGAGGAGGATGGACGCTATTGCAGGCGCGTTCGTCACCGCCGTCAACGCAAAGTCCTGCGGGAGTGCTTCTGCCAGCGCCAAATTGGTGCTTCCGGCGTCGAGGAAGACCACGGTTGCGGGCTCAATGCGCGAGATTGCAGATCTTGCGAGGCTTGCCTTGTTCTCAGGGGCAACACGGCTTCTTTCGGTAAGACTGCCCGGATGAAAGGCCGGCGGCAGAGCGCCGCCATATACTTTTTCGCAAAGGCCTGCCGCTGCTAGTTCCTTCAGATCGCGGCGGATCGTATCTTCGGACACCGAGAGTTCGGCCGCAAGTTCGGCTGACACAACTCGACCCTGGCTTTTCAACCGCTGGCAAATGAGAGCCTGACGCTCTGGAAGAAGCAATTCGCTCATGACAATGCAGAATCCAGCACAAAACAGTATGAAGCCGCATAAACGTGCATTAGAGGAAAAGCAAGTCCATTTCCCGAGCTATGAATCCACGTTTGCCGAAAAAATCAGCATTTGGAGAATTTTTTTCGAAACTGCTTCGTTTCTTTGAAGTTTTCTACGACGCCGCGCCGCATTATTTCTGCCATTCATTGCGCATCGAATTTAAGGAGAACGAGACGTGAAATACCTTCTGAAAACACTGGCCGCTGCTGCGCTTTTGCAGGCAGCGAGCATGCTTCCCGCTGCAGCTGGCCAAAACTTTGATGCAATCAAGGCGGCTGGTGTCTTCAAGATCGGTACGGAAGGGACCTATGCGCCTTTCACTTATCATGATGACAAAGGCAAGCTGACAGGCTTCGATGTCGAAATCGGCGAAGCTGTTGCTCAAAAGCTTGGCGTGAAGCCACAATTCATTGAAGGAAAGTGGGACGGCTTGATCGCAGGTCTTGACGCAAAGCGTTACGATACCGTCATTAACCAAGTCGGAATTACCGAGGCGCGGAAGCAGAAGTACGATTTCTCTGACCCATACATTGCCTCCAAAGCCGTGCTGATCGTTCAGGAAGGCAATGATGAGATCAAGTCGTTTGCCGATCTGAAGGGCAAAAAGGCGGCGCAGTCCTTGACCAGTAACTTTGGCAAGATCGCTCAGCAAAACGGCGCAGAGTTGGTTGGAACCGACGGCTTTGATCAGTCCATCCAGCTGGTTCTGACCCGCCGGGCCGATGCGACGGTAAACGACAGCCTTTCCTTCCTTGACTTCAAGAAGCATAAGCCGGACGCGCCGGTGAAGGTGGTGGCTGAGGAAGCCAACGCCGACTATTCTGGCATCATCATCCGCAAGGGTGATCCAGAGCTTCTTGCCGCCATCAACAAGGCGCTTGCCGACATCAAGGCTGACGGCACCTATCAGAAGATTGCTGACAAATATTTCGGCAAGGACGTTTCAAAATAACGATAGACGCTCGTTTCCGAAAAGAGCGATCTTGCCATATAGAGCCTGAAGGCGTGGGGTCTGCCGACCTCACGCCTTTTGGTAAGGGAAAGGGACATACGTGCCGCACTGGCTCCAACTCATGGTGGATTCACTTCCGTCGCTTCTTTGGGCGGGGTTGATCTTCACCATTCCATTGACACTGCTCTCGTTTGCCTTCGGGCTGGTTCTCGGTCTTTTGACCGCCCTTGCCCGGCTGTTCGCCCCTTTGCCAGTATCGCTTCTCGCCCGCTTCTATGTTTGGGTTATCCGCGGTACGCCGCTTTTGGTACAGCTTTTTGTCATCTTCTATGGCCTGCCGAGCATCGGCATCTTACTCGATGCCTTTCCCGCAGCGCTGATCGGTTTCACGCTGAATATCGGGGCCTATAGTTCGGAAATCATCCGCGCCGTTATTTCCTCGGTTCCCAAGGGCCAATGGGAAGCCGCCTACTCCATTGGGATGAGCTGGCGTCAGGCGATGATCCGCACGATTTTACCGCAGGCAGCCCGCGTTGCCGTACCGCCGCTGTCCAACACGTTCATCTCCCTGGTGAAGGACACGTCGCTTGCTGCCGCCATTACAGTGCCGGAAATGTTTCAGGCTGCGCAGCGAATTGTGGCTACCACCTATGAGCCTTTGATCCTTTATATAGAGGCAGCGCTTATCTATCTCGTGTTGAGTTCTTTCCTGTCGCAATTGCAGGTGCGTCTGGAAAAGCGATTTGCCCGATACGGCGGCATGCTGGAGGCAAACCAATGATCGAACTGATCGAGATTGAAAAGCGGTTTGGCGAGGCCGTCATCCTCAGGGATATCAATCTGCGGATGGAGGAAGGCAGCGTGACGGCGCTGGTCGGCCCATCAGGCGGCGGAAAGAGTACGCTTTTGCGCTGTATTAACCTGCTTGAAATCCCTTCTGACGGCACGCTGAAACTTGGCGGCGAAAGTTTTGCCTTTGCAGGCGGACAAAGGCCTTCCTGGGGCGCTATCCAGCGCATTCGCCGCCAGACAGGCATGGTCTTTCAGAATTTCCAACTCTTTCCCCATCGCAGCGCCATCGACAACGTGATGGAAGGGCTGGTGACGGTGCTGAAATGGCCAAAGGAGAAAGCCCGGCAGCGCGCCATGGAGCTCCTCACCAAAGTCGGGATGGCACATAAAGCTGATGCATGGCCGGCAACCTTGTCCGGCGGTCAGCAGCAGCGTGTTGCAATTGCCCGTGCGCTTGCGCCATCGCCGCGCGTTCTCTTGTGCGATGAACCGACCTCGGCACTTGATCCCGAACTGGCCGCCGAGGTTGTCGATGTTCTTGCCAAACTCGCCGCGGAAGGAACGACAATGGTCATTGCAACGCACGACCTTCGTTTGGCGTCCAAGATCGCCAACCGCGTCGTCTTTTTGGAGGCTGGTGTGGTCGTGGAAGCGGGAACCGCCCGCGAGATCTTCGACAACCCGGCGCAGGAACGCACCAAGCGGTTTGTTGCAACTGTTACTGCTGCCCAATCCCGGGAGGGGGAGGCAAGCAAGTCGAATGCGAGCGCTGAGTAGGCCGCGCCAGGACGTATCCAAGCGCGGCCGCTAAAGATCAGCTGGCGAAAACGATCAGCAGGTCCTTTGCATCGATCTGATCGCCGGCCTTGACGGTGATCTCTTCGATTTTTCCGTCCTTTTCCGCGTGCAAAGCGGTTTCCATCTTCATGGCTTCGATCGATAGCAGAACGTCCCCTGCCTTGATGGTCTGGCCGGGGGATACGAAGACCCGCGAGATAACGCCGGGCATCGGTGCTCCCAAATGCGCCGCATTGCCTGTCTCGGCCTTGCGACGAACGGCATTGGCCGACGCACTGCGGCTGCGATCGGGCACCTTGATACGGCGTGGCTGACCGTTCAACTCGAAGAACACGGTCACCATGCCTTGAGCATCGGGCGCGCTGACAGCCTGATTGACGATGACGAGGGTTTTACCTTTTTCGATGTCGGCAAAGAGTTCTTCTCCGTCTGCCATGCCATAGAAATAGGCTGGCGTCGGAAGAACCGAGACCGGCCCGTAGGTGTCGAGGGTAAGGGCGAAGTCGGTGAACACCTTCGGATACATCAGATAGGACGCAAATTCGAAGTCACTGACCTCGCGTTCCAGTTTGGTTTCGATCGCCTTTCGCTCTGCATCGAGATCGGCAGGTGCCAGCAGCGAGCCGGGCACGTCGGTATAGGCGGCTTCACCCTTCAAGGCCTTCTTCTGCAAGTCCTTTGGCCATCCGCCTGGCGGCTGGCCAAGATCGCCCCTCAGCATCGAAACGACCGAATCCGGAAATGCGATATCCTTCTCTGGATTTTCGACATCGGCCACCGTCAAATCCTGACTGACCATCATCAACGCCATATCCCCGACAACCTTGGAGGAGGGGGTAACCTTGACGATGTCGCCGAACATCCTGTTGGCATCGGCATAGGCCTGGGCCACTTCGTGCCAGCGGCTTTCCAATCCAAGGGAGCGGGCCTGCTCCTTGAGGTTGGTGAACTGGCCACCCGGCATTTCGTGCAGATAGACTTCCGACGCGGGCCCCTTCAGATCGCTTTCGAAGGCTGCATATTGATGGCGAACCGCCTCCCAGTAGAAAGAAATCCGGCGGATCCATTCAGTGTCGAGACCAGGATCTCGTTCCGAACCCTTCAGAGCTTCGACGATCGAACCGAGGCAAGGCTGAGATGTGTTGCCGGAGAAGGCGTCCATGGCCGCATCGACAGCGTCGACGCCTGCATCAACGGCGGCAAGCACTGTCGCGCCGGCAATGCCTGACGTATCGTGGGTGTGGAAATGGATGGGAAGGCTTGTCGCCTCGCGCAGTGCCGTGAACAGAAGTTTTGCGGCAGCCGGCTTCAAGAGGCCCGCCATGTCCTTGAGCGCAATGATGTGCGCCCCTGCCTTTTCCAGGTCTCCCGCCAGCTTGGTGTAGTAATTGAGGTTGTATTTCGGTCTTGCGCTGTTGAGCAGATCGCCGGTGTAGCAGATGGTCGCCTCACACAGCTTGTTTTCTTCCTGCACCGCGTCCATTGCCACGCGCATGTTGTCGACCCAGTTGAGGCAATCGAACACGCGGAAAAGATCGATCCCGCCCTTGGCGGCCTGTCGCACGAAGTATTTGACGACGTTGTCGGGATAGTTGGTGTAGCCGACGCCGTTGGCGCCGCGCAGGAGCATCTGCAGAAGCAGGTTCGGCGCACCTTCGCGCACCAGTGCAAGACGCTCCCAAGGATCTTCCGTTAGAAAGCGCATCGACACGTCGAATGTCGCACCGCCCCAGCATTCCAACGAGAAGAGATCGGGCAGCGCGCGTGCATAAACGCCGGCAATGCGTGCAATATCGAAGGTGCGCATACGCGTCGCGAGCAGTGACTGATGGCCGTCCCGCATTGTCGTGTCGGTCATTAGGACGCGCTGTTCGTTTCGCATCCACTGCGCAAAGCCCTTCGGTCCAAGCTGGTCCAGTTTCTGCTTGGTGCCATCTGGAATAGCGCCTTCAATGTAGGGCACGAAGGGCTTCGGCGCCTTTTCCGACGGCTTCGGGCGCCCTTTTGCTTCGGGGTGACCGTTTACCGTGACATCGGCAAGATAGGTCAAAAGCTTGGTTGCTCGATCTTGTCGCTTGACCTGCTGGAACAACTCCGGCGTCGAGTCGATGAAGCGCGTCGTGTAGGAGTTGTCGCGGAAGCTTGGATGACCGATGATCGCTTCGAGGAAGGTCAAGTTGGTGGCAACGCCGCGGATGCGGAATTCGCGCAGCGCGCGGTCCATTCGGCTGATCGCTTCCTGAGGCGTGCCGCCCGATGCAGTTACCTTGACCAGCAACGGATCGTAGTAGCGCGTGATGACCGCACCCGAATAGGCGGTGCCGCCATCAAGGCGGATGCCAAAACCTGCTGCCGAACGATAGGCCGTAATGCGCCCGTAATCGGGAATGAAGTTCTGTTCGGGATCTTCCGTCGTGATGCGGCACTGAAGGGCATGTCCATTCAGCCTGATATCACTCTGCTGGGGAACGCCCGATTCAGGCGTGCCGATCGCCGCGCCTTCCAAGATATGGATCTGCGCCTTGACGATATCGATGCCGGTGACGACTTCGGTGACCGTATGCTCGACTTGAATACGCGGATTGACTTCGATGAAGTAAAATTTTCCGGTATCGGCATCCATCAGGTATTCGACGGTACCGGCGCCGATGTAGTTCGTCGCCTTGGCGATCTTGAGCGAATAATTGGCCAATTCCTGGCGCTGTGCTTCATTGAGATAGGGAGCCGGCGCGCGCTCGACGACCTTTTGATTACGGCGCTGGATCGAGCAGTCGCGTTCGAACAGATGAACGACATTGCCGTGGGTGTCGCCCAGGATCTGGCTTTCGACGTGTCGCGCGCGTTCGACCAGCTTCTCCAGATAAACTTCATCCTTGCCGAACGCGGCCTTGGCCTCGCGCTTGGCTTCCGTGACTTCCTTGATCAGGTTCTTGGGATCGCGAATTGCGCGCATGCCGCGGCCACCGCCGCCCCAAGAGGCCTTGAGCATCACCGGATAGCCGATCTCTGCTGCAAGACGCTCGATTTCAGCTTCGTCGTCCGGAAGAGGATCGGTCGCGGGAACGACCGGAACGCCAACGGAGACGGCGAGATTACGTGCCGCGACTTTGTTGCCAAGTTGACGCATCGTATCCGGCGTCGGACCGATGAAGATGATGCCGGCTTCGTTGCAGGCTTCGACGAATTCCGGACTTTCGGACAGCAAGCCATAGCCGGGATGGATTGCGTCTGCGCCGGAAAGCTTCGCAACGCGAATGATTTCCGGAATTGAGAGATAGCTTTCGATCGGCCCCAGATCGCGCTCGAGGTGCGGCCCACGTCCCACCTGATAGCTTTCATCCGCCTTGAAGCGGTGGAGGGATAGTTTGTCTTCTTCAGCCCAAACCGCAACCGTTTTAATACCGAGTTCATTGGCGGCGCGGAAAACGCGAATAGCGATTTCAGAACGATTGGCGACAAGTATTTTTGAGATGGGCAAAGAATTTTCCTCCGGAGCGCGCGCATGCTGCATCTGCGAAGAAAGTATTACCGCGACATTTTTAAAAGTTCAATTTCTCACACGAGCCCTCGTGAAGGGATAGGCTCAAAGAAGCCCGTGTCGAAAGGCAAGGGCAACGGCGTGCTGACGATTGCGCGCGTTGAGCTTGCCTTGCAAGCCCGTCATATACCAATCGACCGTATGCGTGGAGATATGCAGACGTTCGGCAATCTCTATGGAGGTCATGCCTTCCGCCAGATAATTGAGAATTTCTGCCTGCCGTGGCGTGAGCCAAGCTTCGGAGATTTCCCTTGGATGCTTTGGAGGTTCTGCATTGTTGAGCTCGGTGATCGTCCAGAACGCCGCTTTTGCCGCCGCATCGAATAACGAGATCTCAAGCTGCGTCAGATCGATAGGTTTACCAGCGATGGTGAACCTGCCGATAATTCCATGGCTTCCATGGATCGGGAAGACATAGCCATCCTCCAACCCATACCGGGCCGCTTCCTTTATCAGTTTGTTCACGCGCGAGTAGCGGACGCCATCGTTCAGCTTGCTGAGCACGCCGCGCCATCGAAACGGCCTGTCGACAGTGGGAAGATGTCGCATCAGCGGATCGTTTTTCGCGTAGTTTTTCTCAGCATATTGCTGAAGCCACGCGGCCGGCCATTTCTGAGCGAGCACAGCGCTATCTGCACTTTGGCGATTACCATATTGCTGGACAAGACGATAATAATCGAAGCCGTAGACAGCAAGAGTACGTTCAATCTCTTCGACCGCCTGATTGAGGTTGTTTGCCTCTCCCAAGCTGCTCAGCAGCTGAATAAGAGATTGAACCTTCACCCTTTGCTCCTGCGGGATACGCCTGTCATTCTGATTTCCCTCCCAAGCTATAGTGACTCTATGTTTGTCAATCTCCCGAATAATAATCAATGCTTTGCGGATCAACCCGTCGGTTCGCCACAGCCTATTGCGCAGCAATCAGCCTCGCATCACGAAAACGTGCATGCGGGTGCGTTCTTTTTCGAACATTTTGCCGGATTCTTGTTGACGGACCAATCGTTAATCACAGGTTCAGCTATACTCGCCTAGCATGCGATGCATCATCCCCCGCTGACACCACGAAAGGTCATGCCGTGTCGCTATTTAAGGTCTATGCAAGAGCTCTGCGCTATCTCGGCGCCCAACGGCTCCGCGTATCCTTGGTCGTTATCGCGAATATTGTGCTTGCGGGAATAACCATCGCTGAGCCCGTCCTTTTTGGTCGTATCATCGATGCGATCTCCGGCAAGGGCGAAGTCAAGCCAATTCTCATGATGTGGGCCGGACTTGCGGTCTTCAATACGGTGGCCTTCGTGCTGGTCGCACGTGAGGCGGATCGACTTGCGCACGGTCGAAGGGCGACGCTCCTGACCGAAGCGTTCGGCCGTATCATTTCCATGCCGCTGTCATGGCATCAGCAGCGCGGCACGTCCAACGCGCTTCATACCCTTCTGCGCGCCTGCGAGACGCTGTTCGGCCTCTGGCTGGAGTTCATGCGCAACCACCTGTCGACAGCGATCGCCATTCTGTTGCTCATCCCAACGGCGATGTCGATGGATATGCGTCTATCGGGCGTTCTGATCGTCCTCGGCATCGCATATTGGTTGATTGGCCGCGTTGTCATGAGCAGGACCAAGGAAGGTCAGGCCTCTGTCGAGAAGCACTATCACACCGTCTTTTCGCATGTGAGCGACTCGATCAGCAACGTCTCCGTCCTGCACAGCTACAATCGCATCGAGGCTGAAACCAAGGCGCTCAAGTCTTATGCCGATCGCCTTCTCGATGCGCAGTACCCTGTGCTCGACTGGTGGGCCTTTGCCGGTGCGCTGAACCGCATGGCCTCTACTTTGGCAATGATGATCATTCTGGTGATCGGTACCTTGATGGTTCAAGCCGGCACGCTCAAGATCGGCGACGTGATTGCCTTTATCGGCTTCGCCAACTTGCTCATCGCTCGTCTGGACCAGATGCGCCAGTTTGCAACGCAGATCTTTGAGGCTCGCTCTAAGCTCGAGGACTTCTATGTCCTGGAAGATTCCGTCAAGGATCGCGAAGAGCCCGCCGGTACGACCGACATTTCGGATGTCGAAGGTAATGTGGAATTCCGCGATGTGTCGTTCCGCTTTGGAAACACTGAGCAGGGTCTGCACGACATCTCCTTCAAGGTTGAGGCTGGTCAGACTGTTGCGATCGTCGGTCCTACCGGATCAGGCAAAACGACGCTGATCAATCTTCTGCAGCGTGTCTATGATCCGCACAGCGGCCAGATCCTGGTTGATGGTCACGACACGACGAAGATTAGCCGCCGCTCGCTGCGCAAGTATATTGCAACGGTCTTCCAGGATGCCGGCTTGCTCAACCGATCGATCAGCGAAAACATTCGCCTTGGTCGCGAGGGGGCCAGTGACGATGAAATGCGTCAAGCTGCGCAAGCAGCAGCTGCCGCTGACTTCATCGAGAGCCGTGAGGAATCCTACGACACACATGTGGGCGAGCGCGGCAACCGTCTGTCCGGTGGCGAACGCCAGCGTATCGCGATTGCCCGTGCAATCCTTAAGGATGCGCCGATCCTTGTTCTCGATGAAGCGACCAGTGCGCTCGACGTCGAAACGGAAAATCGTGTGAAGGCTGCCATCGACAATCTTCGCAAGGATCGTACGACCTTTATTATCGCACACCGTCTGTCCACGGTACGCGAAGCGGACAAGGTGCTGTTCCTGGATGGCGGTCGCATTGTCGAGCAGGGCAGCTTCGATGAATTGAGCCAAAGCAATGGCCGATTTGCCGCCTTGCTCCGAGCAAGCGGCATCCTCACCGACGAAGAGGTGCGCCGGGCTCGCGCAACGGAAGCAGCGTAAGGCGACAAGATGAAAATAAGAAAGGCCGGATGAAAATCCGGCTTTTTTCGTTAGATCACATCGTCATTATGGATAAGCTAGCGCCTGCTCAAGCCATCCGCGAACGCAGCGGCAGCGATCTGTTTGTCGCGTCCTGAAACCGGTTCTTTCGTTGAAGGTCCCGCTCGTATCGATTTCTTAGTTCCCGAGCATAGTCATAGACGTGCCGAGGCGTCCAGATTCCTGCAAACCAATACATGTTCGTGATGTTTGAGACTGCAGCATGTACATCCAGGCCAGTACCGGCATCCAACAGACACTTAACTACCCACGCACAATTTTGCCGTGTTGCTGCGTAGCCCGGGTTTCGAGCAAGCATATGTTTCCAAAGACGGCGCATTGCTGCTTCGTCAAGGCCGGCAATTGAAACTGTGCCCGTCGGCTGCCCTTCTTCAGAAAGGTCCCTCTCAAGGCTACTAGGCACGCCTGGTTCTGAGAGGCCTCCGTCTCCCGCAGGCCACCAGCTCACATACGTGTCCAATCCTTGCCCTTGACCGACGCCTATCCTCACGGAAGCGTGCCCGACATGCGTTCGGTATGATTTATATGACCAGAAGTAAACGGTGATCATGCGGTCCTCCGTTCGATAACATCGCCTAAAGGGTAGCGAAAACGCGCCCGAATTCGATAGCACAGATGTACTATTGGTCAGGTTTCTTGGTGCTAAGGGCTATCGGGGCAGATCAAACGGCGATCTATGCCATCTTTCATCAGATCTTTGCATTGATGCAGTTGATTGCATAGGGTGGCCACGTTTTGCGAAAGCGCATTTTATCGGTGCCAGAAATTATTTCAGAGAGCAGATTATGAGACGTTTCGATATGAGGAAAAAAGCGACAAGCTTGAGATGGCTGGTTTTCGCGGTTGCCGGTTTGCTGCCCAATATCGTGCAAGCGGCATCAACTTCGGACTGGAACACCCTTCTTGAGCGTATGGCAGAGCGCAACGCTATCGGCGATGAAGTCGCCCTTAGCAAGTGGGATACCGGAAAGCCTGTTCTTGATCCTGCGCGTGAGGCTGCGGTTCTTGAGGCAGTGAAGGGCAAGGCCGCAACACACGGGTTAGATCCCGATGATGCGGCGAAAATCTTTGCAGGCCTCATCGAAAGCAACAAGCTCGTTCAATACGAACTCTTGAGTGAATGGCGGGTGAGGGGAGTGGCGCCCAATGGAAAGCGGCCTGAGTTGGCTGCGTTGCGGGTACACCTGGATCAGCTGGAGGGTGAGCTTCTTCAGGCCTTTTCGCAGACAGCTGCTCTCCGCGCGCGTAAGGATTGCCCGGTCTCGCTTGCTCATGCCGTCGGCGATTTTGCGCAAAGCCACAGCCTCGATGCGATTCATAAAATGGCATTGGTGCGTAGCGTCGGCGATCTGTGCAAATAAGCCAACCGATAAAGAAAATGGCGGCCTCCGAAAAAGCCGCCATCCTCTTTTCTGCCGTCATGTTAGTGAGGCGGGACTGAACTATCGATCCCGCAGCTTTCCGGTCGGGGACATGCGAACGCTTACCGGCATATCCTTAAGACCGCGCGCGATAACAGGCTTTTTGATCTGCCCATCGAGCCTTTTGCGCTCTAGGTGGTAAGCGTAGCTGAACTGGGCGGCGAGGCCCGCAATCACAAAGAGCGGTCCAATGATTTGGTCGCCGTTGTTGATGTAAAGGACGACCTGACCGATCATTGCAAGAATGGTTCCTGCAACGAAGATGTTCAGGGAATGCCGGCCGAGGATGGTCAGCGGATTGTCTGCCGGTCTGCGCGCCAAGTTCGAGAGCGCCGGAACATTGATCACAAGGTAAGCCAGCGAAAGCACGTGAAGCAGGCGCGGCAATGACAGGAAGGTCTTGTCGAAGCCGGTGATGACCGGTGGCAGGCCGAGCGAAGCCAAGACCTCCCCAAAGCTCCAGAGATGACCGACGACCCATACGAAGGACACTAAGACATAGGCAGCCGAAGCCATCAGCAAGAGAGGATGCTTCGGCAGTTTACCGCCAGCCCGAACATGCATCATGCCAACGATGCCGATGGTGAAGAGAAACTGCCAGGACAAAGGATTGAGGAACCAATAGCCCTCGATCAGCATGTTTTTCGGCGCAATCTCGTAGATGCCGGATAAAAGCCATACGATACCGGACACTGACAGTGCCAACAGCGGATTGATGCGGTTCAGGAACAGGATGATCGGGACCATCAGCATCAAGGCACCGTACATCGGCAGAATATTGTTGTAGCCGATCTGGTGGCCAAGCAGGACCAGCGCAGGCAGGCCCTCCTTCAAGTTCGTCAGGATTGCGAGAATGTTGATCTCACACAAAAGACCTGGCCGGTGGAAGAGCCAGGCGCCAGCAATGAAAAGCGCCAGCGTCATGAAGGTCGTGATCATATGGGCGAGATAAAGCGTGAATGCGCGCTTGATGGCCTTTACTGCAGCTTCCAGCCGCTTTCCTGCGCCAAAGCGAGAACCGTAGGCGAGGCCAACTGCAATTCCCGATATCAGCACGAATGCTTCGGCTGCATCCGAAAATCCAAAATTCTTCGTCGTCAGATATTCGAAAATCTGACCGGGAACGTGATTGATGAAGATGGTGATGAGAGCAAGGCCGCGAAGAACGTCGAGGCGAGTATCGCGCGTGCTTGTACGAGTTGAACCTGGCGGGCGCGCCGTATCGAACGCTGGTTTCGCAGGTGCCGGCATAACCGAATCTCCTTAACTTCGCCCTGAAAACGCGGCTGCGGCCGAAAGGTTGCCCTTCCGGCCGCAGCGATAGGCTTGGACTTGAGCTTCGAGGGCTGCTGCTATCCGAGCGGGAATCCCTGTTGGGAATCAGTCATTTCGCTGCCGTTGACCATAACGGTATAACCGCTTGGTTGGGACGATTTTGAGACGGAAATGCGGTATTTCACGCCATTGTGTTCAATCTCTGCGCTATAGCCGCCCCAGGCTGATGCCAGTGAGGGGCTAACGAAAAGATGGCCGTTCTTGATGCGGATGCCGAGGATACCCTCGACAGCTGCGCGGTAGAGCCAGCCGGCAGAGCCCGTGTACCAGGTCCAGCCGCCGCGTCCCGTCAGATCGCCTGCACCATAGATATCGGCTGCCACGACGTAGGGCTCGACACGGTAGTGTTCTGCCGCGTCACGATCCACCGCATGGCTGATGGGGTTTAGAAGTTCGAAACATTCGAGCGCTTCATCACCTCGGCCAAGTTCGGCTAGCGCGAGAACGACCCAGGTCGCAGCGTGGGTGTATTGACCACCGTTTTCGCGAACGCCGGGAGGATAGCTCTTGATATAGCCTGGATCCTTGGGCGACTTTTCAAACGGTGGTGTGAAGAGCCGAATGATCCGCGCTTCCCGGTCGACGAGGTGTTCGAGAACCGAATCCATCGCCTGACGGGCGTGTGCCGGTTCGCCTTCGCCGGACAGAACGCTCCATGACTGGGCAATGGAGTCGATCCTGCACTCAGCGCTGTCGTGCGAACCGAGGAGCGTGCCATCGTCGAATGTGCCGCGGCGATAGTAGGACCCGTCCCATGCAGCGCTTTCCAGTGCCGCCTTGAGCTGGTCGATATGCTTGAGCCAGCGCTCGACACGCTCGCTATCGCCGCGCTCGCGGGCGATCTCGGCAAAGGCCCGCAATGTCCCGGCCAGGAACCAACCCAGCCATACGCTGGTGCCCTTGCCTGCAATCCCGACGCGGTTCATGCCGTCGTTCCAGTCCCCGCCGAGGAACAGCGGCAAGCCGTTCGAGCCCGTGCGTTTGATCGCAAGATCAAGCGCGAGAGCCGCATGCTCGTAAACGCTGGCCGTTTCGGCAGAAATCTCCGGACGATAGAAGGCGTCGTGCTGCGTTTCCGTGAGGGCAGGGCCAACCAGGAAGGGCAGTTGCTCGTCCAGGACGGTCTTGTCACCCGTGACCGAGACATAGTGATGGATGGCATAGCCCAGCCAAACGACGTCGTCGGAGATGGTCGTGCGCACGCCGGCGCCCGAACCCGGCAACCACCAATGCTGCACATCACCTTCCTTGAACTGACGCGAGGCGGCATTCAATATCTGCCGGCGAGCGAGTGACGGCTCGTGCAAGACGAACGCAAGCGTGTCCTGCAACTGGTCGCGGAAACCATAGGCGCCGCTTGCCTGATAGAAGGCGGTGCGTGCCATGATTCTGCAGCCTAGGCTTTGATAAGGAAGCCAGGTGTTGATCAGGTTGTTCATCGCCTGATCCGGCGTTTCAATCTGAAGCTTGCCGGTAAAGGCCGCCCAGAAATCACGGTTTGCCTGGACAACATCGTCAAACGCTGTCTCGCGCGCTGCCCGCACGAGGCCAACCGCCTCTTCAGGTGAGGTCGTGTCGCCCATGAAGAAGGTCAACTGCCGTTCGGCGCCCGGCGCAAGTTCGATGTCGATGGCAAGAACCGCAGCTGGATCACCATCCGGCTCTATCGAATTCGATAGCGTAAAGGCTGGTGCGATGGCTTGCGGGGCCTTGATCGTGCCGTTTCGACCGATGAATTCGCGTCGGCTCGCCGAGAAGGCCGATGCTTTCTCGCTGGCGCCGAAGAAGGACACACGCTTCGAATAATCGATGCTGTACCTGTTCGTTGCCAAGAGGGTCCCGGTTCCCTCGTCATAAGACGAGAGAATGAACGGGGCGCTTTTCTGTCTGTTGTTGCCGAGAACCCATTCCGCATACGCGAATATCCGTAGTTTTCGCGGCGCTGGTCCGCCGTTGCGAAGCGTCAGCCTTTGGAACTTCAAAGGCCGCTCGCGATCGACGGTCTGGACCACCTCCATCGCGACATCGTCTTGCTCACTTGCAAAGACCGAATAACCAAGCCCATGGCGCGCTTCGAAGGTAAGATCGCTTCGATCGGACAAAGCTGCATAGGGTGTCAAAGTAACACCGCTCTGAAGATCGGTCACATAGAGCGCTTCGCTCGGCCGATTCATCACGGCGTCATTCGTCCACGACGTCAGCTGGAAGTCACGTGAATTGGCGCTCCAGGTGAAACCTGATCCTTCCGCGGCCACATGGAAGCCAAAGCTTTCGTTGGAGATGACGTTAATCCACGGCTGAGGTGTAGAATGGCCGCCCGGAAGTCGCACGACATATTCCAGACCATCCTTTGAGAAGCCGCCGATCCCATTCCAGAAGGTGAGATCGCCACGATCTTCGATAAGGACCGGCTCCACAGGAAGGGTTGCTGGCGGTAGGACGCGCTTCACAGGGGCTGTCTTGGCCCGCTGCTCCACCTTTTCCATTTCGGCCAGTTCTTCCTTGGATGGCTTGAAGAGCGCCACAGCGCGATTGATCTGGTCGACAACCTTGCCATTCTTGGCGTGCAGCGTCACGCGGGACACGGCCAGAACGGCTTGATAGGTCTCTTCTTCCATAAGGTCCTTGCGGGCCGCGAAGATATGTTGGCGACCGTCGCTCTGGCCGATGCGCCGCGCATTTTCGCACATCTGCTCAACTGCGTGCTGCATATCCTGTGCGTAGGAGGCAGCGCGCTCGTTCATGATCACGACATCAATCGTCACGCCGCGCGACAGGAGATATTCCTGAACCAGAAGGGCTTCTCGGACGATATCGAGGTCGAGATCGTCATTGATGCGCAGAACGAAGATCGGGAAGTCGCCAGAGATTGCGAGCGGCCACAGGGAGGACTGGGACTGCATTCCCGATTGCACGATGGCCGTGTCGGCACGCAACTGCATGTCTGGATAGACCATGTAACGGGCGAGATGCTGGAAGGCCGCCGCCTGCTGCGACGTCACGCCGACATGGCGCATCTGCACCTGGGTGCGCGTCCATGCCTGTACCAGTTCCTGGTTGAAGGCATCCAGATGACGGTATCGCTCGAGCGCCTGATCGATTTCCTGGCGGCTCGGGGCAGCAATCGTCCAGAAGATCACGCTGACTTTTTTACCCGCCGGAACACGCACGGTTCTGCGCAGCGACATGACGGGATCAAGTGTAAAGCCATCCGAGCCGGACAGTTTCTGGCCTGGGTCGAACGCTGCCGCCGTTGCAAGGCTGCGGCCGCGACCCAGGAATTTCCGGCGGTCGGTTTCTGCTTCCGTCTCGCGCTGGGGACCGGCGCTATCGACGATCAAATGCGCGATGCTGATATTCGGCTCATTCGGATCGCGCTTGTTGCGCTCGACGTGAATGACGTCCCCCTTCTTGCCGATCTCGGTCTTGACGAACATCCTCGCAAAAGCCGGATGGGCATTGTCGACATCATCGCTGGCCGCAACGGGTTCAAGGTAGGAGGTGACTTCGATGAAGCGATCCTCTGTACCCATGTTGAGCAGCGTCAGACGGCGTGCTTCAGCATCATGTTCGGTCGCGATAATGCATTCCACCTCGCTGGTGAGGTCGCCGACTACCTTAGTAAACTCGGCTTTTTCATCCGCGAACTGAACCTTGGCGCGTTCACCTTCCGCCTGCTTGGGCTCAACGGTTGTCGACCACCACTCATTGGTCGTCACGTCGCGTAGGAAGATGAAGCTTCCCCAGCGATCTTCCGTCGGATCGGCCTTCCAACGCGAAACGGACAGACCGTTCCACCGCGAATAGCCCGTGCCGGTAGCGGAAATCATTGTCGAATAGTGGCCGTTGGAGAGCAGAACCAATTCCCGTTCCTGCGAGGCAGGATCGCTGATTTTGCGAAGCTCCGGCCGCAGGAGGTCGTCCTGGATACTGGCGGGGCTGTCCGATTCGTGTTTGCCACTCATCACCGGAATATCACGCGGTGCCTTTTCCTGGAGGAGAAGTTCGGCGGCTTCGACCACAGGATCGGCGTGGAAGAGTTCACGCAGATAGCCGTTGAAGGCGACGTTGGCGACGGCTGCAATCGACATGCCATGGTGGTGGGCATAGTAGTTGTAAACAACCGCGCATTGCGCACCTTCCGGCACGCGTGTCGGCGTAAAGTCGACGGCATCGTGATAGCCGTATTTGCCAAGTGCGCCCATGGTGCGCAGGCGTTTGAGGTTTTCCGTCGCAGCCGTCGGATTGTACTGGCTTGCGAGCAGGGACGCGTAAGGCGCGATGACCGCGTTGTGGCCAAGGCCACGCTTAAGGCCGAGGGTCGGAACCCCGAAGTTCGTGTACTGGTAGTTCAGATTATGGTCGCGGGCGTTGAAGGCAGCTTCCGAAATGCCCCAAGGCGTACCCAGTTTGCGACCGTAGTTGATCTGCTCGAGAATGACGAGATTGTTCGTCTGGTTGAGGATACCTCCGCCGCGCTCCTGCATGACGAGGGGCGGCATCAAGTATTCGAACATCGAGCCGGACCAAGATACCAGCGCGCCGCGCGAACCGACCGGCACCACTTGGCGGCCGAGGCGATACCAATGCTCGGTCGGCAGATCGCCCTTGGCGATAGCGAAGAGGCTGGTCAAACGGCACTCTGAGGCCAGCAAGTCATAGCATGCAAGATCGAGCTCGCCGCTTTCGGCACGATAGCCGATCGACAGAAGGCGACGCTCAGGCCTGTAGAGGAAGCTGAAGTCCATCGAGAAAGCAAGATCGCGGGCCTTGTCGCGAAGGGCGATAAGGCGTGGGCGCAAACTGTCGATGTTCAGGAGGTCGAAGGTGCTGTCGGCGATGTGCGCTTCGCAAACCTGGACCAGCGACTGTGCCCATTCCGTGACTTCCTTGCTCTGGGCCGATCTTAGCTCATGGTGAAGATTGGAGGCGAGCTTTTCAATGTCGCGCGCCAGAACCGCTAGGTTGATGACGCGGATCGAAGCAAACTCGTGCTCCCTCTTTACCGAAGCAAGGGCATTGAGGAAGCCGATGATGCGTTCTTCCAAACGACGCCGCAGCGGGCGCACCGTTTTGCGATCGTCAGGCAGATCGCGCAGAACTTCTTCAAGGATGCCGGCAGTATCGCCGACGCCATCGAGGTTGCCCTGGAGATGCGCAGATGGCGCTTCAGCCCAGATACGGCAAGCTGAAGAGACGGCAATCAGATGACCGGCAAGGTTTCCGCTATCGACGGCGGAAACATAGCGGGGTCCGAGCGTCTGAAGCGAATCCGTGTGATACCAGTTGAACAGATGGCCGCGGAATTTCTCCATCTTGTCGACGGTCGCGATAGTCTGTTCCAGACGGGTAATGGTCTCTTCGAATGAGAGCCAGCCGAACTGCCGTCCGGAGATAACGGAGAGCAAGTAGACGCCGATATTCGTCGGCGACGTACGTGTCGCAACGATGACGGTCGGCTTTTCCTGCACGTTGTCGGGCGGCAGGTAGTTCTGCTCCGGCGTAGTGAAGGTTTCGAAATAGCGCCATGTGCGACGGGCGATACGACGAAGCTCGGTCGCCACGTTTTCCGCGACTTCGAGGCGATCTTCGGTTTCGGCGGACTGGCTGACGTTATAAGCGATCATCGGCGACAGGATCCAGAGGATCACAAAGGGCAGTCCGACGAGATATGTGTTGCCGCCTGACAAGGCCGCGAAGGCGAGGGCAAGAAGGGCAACCACCGGTGCGTGCCACATCGCTCTGTAATAAGACAGGATCGTGCCCTGTTTGCCGGCCTGTACGCTTGCCGCCGTACGCCATTGCAGAAGCAGTTTGCGGCTGACGAACAGGCGATACAGGGACCTGGCGATCGCATCAGCCATCATGCCAGCGGAATCGGCAATGAAGATGATGCGAAGCGCAACCTGCGCATTGGCAGCGCGTACATCAGACCAGAGGGTGTAGAGATGCGCTCTTGCGACGATGTCGCTCGTGGCGGGAACGATGCTCTTGATCAGCGAGAGAGTCGGGGCGACAAACAGGCAGAAGATGAGAACGATCTGCCAGATCAGAGCGCTCAGCGGCGACATCAAAGCCCAGCCCAACACAGAAGCGAAGAACCACGCGATCGGCGTCAGAGAACGACGAAGATTGTCGAACATCTTCCAGCGACCCAGCGCCGTGACACCGTATTTGTTGTTGAACATATAAGGCAGGAGCTGCCAGTCGCCGCGCGCCCAGCGATGCTGACGCGAGGTTTCGACCTCATAGCGGATCGGGAAATCTTCGACCAGTTCGACGTCCGTCACCAGGGCGCAGCGCGCAAAAGAGCCTTCGAGAAGGTCGTGGCTAAGCACGGAGTTTTCATCGACCCTCCCCTTCAGCGATGCCTCGAATGCATCGACGTGATAAAGGCCCTTACCCGTGAATGTGCCTTCGCCGGCAATGTCCTGATAGACGTCGGAGACCGTGAACACATAAGGGTCAAGGCCGCGATTGATGGAGAAGACGCGCTGGAATACGGAAGCATCCTTGCCTGTCGTCAGGGACGGCGTCACCCGCGGCTGAAGCAATCCATATCCGGTTTCGACGCGGCCCGACTTCGGGTTGATGACCGGGCGGTTGATGGGATGGTAAAGCTTGCCGACGAGCTTGGTGACCGCATCGCGCATCAAGCGCGTATCTGAGTCCAGCGTCATGACATATTGAACATTCTTCGGAACGATATTCGCTCCCGGCAGATAGGTCGTGTCCTTATCGCCGCGTAGGAGAAGATTGAGCTCGTGCAACTTGCCGCGCTTACGCTCCCAACCCATCCAGACGCCTTCAGAAGGGTTGTAAAGGCGGCGGCGGTGCAGGAGATAGAAACGGTTTGCGCCGTCATGGCCGTATCGCGTGCACAGATTGGCAATTTCGCGGCGCGCATAATCCAGGATTTCCAGATCAGCAGGGCTTTCTTCGATCTTGCTATCAGGCCAATCGCTCAGCAAGGCGTAGTACACTTCGCCGTGCGGATTGGCGAGATAGTGGACTTCCAGATTGCGGACCAGTTCATCGACATTGTCGCGGTTCGAAATCAGGCAGGGAACGGCAACCAAGGTTCTCGCATCTTCGGGAACGCCCTCCTTGAACTCATATCCAACGAGCCGCGTCGGCGTCATGAAGAAGGAAAGCACTGTGTTGAACAGGCCGGTAGCTCCCTCGGAAGCCGGAAGTGCAAACATCAAGAGAAGAACGATGATCGCACCGACGCTGAGGCCGCTGGCGGCCAAGAACGAACCAACGATGAAAAGCGCAAGGATCGTCAACAGGAGAACAGGAACTGCAATCGCGATCCAGTTGAGGCGTCGGACCGCGCGCACGAAGCTCTGGAGCGGGCCCGGCTGGAAACGTGCTCGTGCTTCCAGCTCCGGGCGGCGCGCACCCGTGAGGAAACTGCCAACGTTCGGCTCATGGATCTGTGGCTGTTCAGACCGCTTGGCCTCCTCCGTCATATCCAGGGCAAGTTGCGCGATTTCAAGTTCGCTCATCGGCGAGCGCTTGGCGAGCTTTTCGATCTGTTTGCGGTAGGCATTGCGCGAGCCGGGATCGAGAATATCGTAGTCGGAATGCTCCCAAAGCAACTGGTCGACATGGCTGACCTGCTCGACCCAGACAGACCATTCGGTGTCGTCAATCTCGCGCAGGCTGCGGATGATGTTACCCATCGTGACATTGCCCGAAGACAGCCGGCTATGCTCGGCGGTCGTGGCTTCTTCGGTATCGCGTCCCAGCCGAGCCAGATGCTCATCGAGCCAGGTGATGGCGAGGCTGGAGGCCTGAGAACCATCTCGCATGCGATAGAGAAACTGGGTGGAGAAGGTGTTGTCTTCGACCAGATGTTCCAAGGTCTTGAGGAACGCGGCTGCCTTTTCCGGGTCGGTCAGCCGGACAAGTTCGTCCGCTGCCTCATTTGCCCGACGGCGCATACGGCGGCTTGCCTCGACACGGCTTGAAATACGGCGCAGATTTTCAACGAGAACATACCGCACAAGCGATGGGACGGCCCACAACTCGCCGATCTTGAGCGTTTCCTTTTCCTGGAAACCCTCCACCATGGCCGTCAGGCTCTCCTGAGATATGGTGCTATGGGTGTGCGCAACATAGAGCCATGCGAGGACCAGCGTCCGAGGCACCTCGGCGCCAGCGACGTTCATTGTAGGCAGCTCGCGGAAGAAACGGCGCGGAAAGTCGCGCCGCACTTCTTGGATCGCTTCCTCGACGATGTAGTGATTATCGAGAAGCCATTCGGCGGCCGGTGTGATCGTCTCCCCCGCCTCGACATCGGCTGCGGTGGTTCTATAGACCCGCAGGATTTCTCGTTCGTTTTCCTTGTGACGTGCAAAGAAATCGAAAGGTGAGAACGCGGGAAGCGCACCGAAGCTTCGATCCGCGACAGCCCGTCCTGTAGCGCGTAAGTCATCCGCCGACAGATAGGTGGACCGTATCGAGTCGTTGTGATCGATCTGCTTTGCTTCGGGAGTGTGGGATCTAGTCGAAGACGAAGTGGAAATGGACATGGGTCGTGTCTTGATCCATATAAAGTTGAGGTAAGTCAGACTGCCTTTTGCACTGAAAAAGATGACTGTCGCATGAACGAGAAGACATCTTATGCTGCAAACCGGTAGTCTGTCATGAACGGGTTAAGGCATTTAAACTACACATCATGCATCATTCGCGATGGCCTGCGTGGCCGTTGATCAACCCCTCACAAACTTGGAGGGGGAGGCCATAATTCAAGAGCCTCGGCACCAAACACCGCTTGTCGGGATACTTAAGAATTGACGCAACAAAAAAGGCGCGTGGAAAAACCAGCGCCTTTTGCAAACTCATTGGCCGGTTGAAGCCGCTCTCCTGGCATCATCGAGCCTATCTGTGGTGCCGAATATCCGCCACCTGACCTAAACCGAATAACGTTGGCTGGCCCGGCGACAAGGTTGGGGGGTTTTGTCCGGCGCTAGATTTCAGCCAATGATACCAAGTACCATTGCAGCGACAAAAGAAAAGGCCGCCGTCAGAATCACAGCGTGAACTGCCAGCATGGCCTTATGTTTCGCTGATACCGGATGTTTAGCCGATGTTCGCTTCTTGCCCGCCAAGGCCCGGTAGTGGTCTGCATGAGCATGCGAGATACCCAGGTCTGCCATGAGCTTCCTCCGTTGAAGCAGCCAATCTTGCGACTTTACGTTCTTATGTTCTTTATGTTCCGACCTTCTCTACAAAGAAGGTAGAGATCGTTTTGCGCGAAACGCGGGAAGATTGAAAAATCTCACCACAAGATCTTCTTAAGTTCGCCTTAATTGTTAACAGATCGTCCGCCAGGCCCATAGCTTATGGCTGTCCGCCGCCGATTGCTTTGTGGACAACGACGCCAGAAACGTAGCGATCTTCCTGTTGCGTCTAACAGATTGTTTACGAACGGACTTTTTCGCCAAAACGGTCTTTTTCGGCGGCTCGAGATAGCCCAAGGTCATGCCACCCAAGAAGAACATGCACCACCTCCACATCACGAAACCTAACATTCGTTAACCAGATCATGACAGAAACATGGCAAGTGTCAATAGTCTAGTCAGGTAGTCGTGTTTGAAGTGGCCAAGCAGCGTTATGGCGCCTCTTTCCACGCCGCCGCAAGAATGCGCAGCCAGTTTTCAAGGCCCATCTTCTTGAGGTCCTCATCCCGATAACCGGCCTTTCGGAGAGCTTCGATCAGCTTTTGATTGCCAGCGGCGTCACCGATCTCGTCAGGAATGGTTGCGCCGTCGAAGTCCGAGCCAAGGGCGACGCAGTCGATACCGATCCTGTCAACGAGGTAATCGATGTGGCGGACCATATCGGACAATGGCGTATTTCCATCCGAGCGCGCGTCGTCTCGCAGCATCGCCGTCGCGTAGTTGAGGCCGACGAGCCCGTTTCGCTCCTTGATCGCATCAAGCTGCCGGTCCGTCAGATTACGCGCGACCGGTGTCAACGCGTGCACGTTCGAGTGGCTGGCCACAAGAGGCTGATCACTGACGCGCGCAACATCCCAAAAACCTTTCTCGGTGATATGAGCAAGATCAATCACGATGCCGAGGCGATTGCACTGCCTCACGAGCTCAAAACCGGCTTCGGTCAGGCCAGGGCCGGTATCCGGTGAACGTGGATACGCAAAGGGAACACCATGCCCGAAGACATTGTGCCGGCTCCATACTGGCCCGAGCGAGCGCAATCCCGCCGAATAAAAAAGATCGAGCGCGGCAAGATCGCGCGCGATCGGCTCGCATCCTTCAAGGTGCAGCACGGCGGCGAAAACACCATCCTCGATCGAGCGCCTGATGTCGTTGACGGACGTGCAGAGCCTCCAGGCCCCGGCCCGATCCAGCCGGACTGCAATCGAGGCCATTTCGCTCGCAACTTTCAGGGATGGCAATTGCTGAAGCGGAGCGGCCATGGGCGTATCGTAGTGTCCATGTGCATCGGGATCGGCAAAGACCAAGTCGCCGGAGGGTATGTAGATTGCGCAAAGGCCGCCCGCCACGCCACCTGTCTTTGCTCTTGGTGCATCCAAATGGCCTTTGGTGGTTCCGTCGCGAAATTCTGCGACGGGATCTTGCGCCTCCTTCTCATGTTGCCAAAGGCGAAGAAGGACATCGTTATGGCCATCGAATACGAGTTGCATTTAAGTTCCCGTCCGCTGTGCGGATAAAGGTCGGAGAGAACGGCGAGCACCTTCTCGGGCCGCTCGCCGTAAGGCGACGGTCAGTGCTGGTTGCTTTTCGAATGCCAGCTCCAGGCCGACCGAATAATGTCGCTCAAGTCATATTTCGGCACCCAGCCCAGAACGTCGCGCGCTTTATCGTTGTTGGCGACCAAGGTGTGCGAATCGCCCTCACGCCGACCTGTATATTCAACCGGGAATGGCCGGCCGGACTCCTGTTCGATTGCCGAGAGCAATTCCTTGACAGTGGTTCCGGTTCCTGTGCCGAGATTGAGGGCGACGGATTCCCCACCATTGAGAAGGTACTCGACAGCCCGCACATGTGCATCGGCAAGGTCAAGCACATGGATGTAATCGCGCACGCATGTCCCGTCGCGCGTCTCATAGTCGTCGCCAAACACCTTAAAGCCCTGCCGCCTACCGAGGGCGGCATCGATCGCAAGCGGGATCGCATGTGTTTCCGGCTGGTGCCATTCACCGATCCGGCCTTCGAAGTCTGCGCCCGCCGCATTGAAGTAACGCAGCATGACCGATCGGAAATTACGGTACTGGGCATAGTCGGCGAGCGCCTGTTCGACGATGTATTTTGTACGGCCGTAGGGATTGATCGGCGCTTGGCCATGCGTCTCATCAAGGGGAACGGTCTGCGGCAACCCATAGGTCGCGCAGGTCGAAGAAAAAACGAAAGCATCAATGCCGGCAGCTTGAGCAGCGGCCAGCAAGGTCAATGTGCCCACGACGTTGTTGTCGTAGAATGAGATCGGATCCTTGACGGACTCGCCGACCTCGATCAGGGCCGCGAAATGCAGGATTGCCGAGGGCTTGTGCTTGGCAAGAACTTCGTCAAGGCGCGCCCGATCGCGAATATCGCCTTCTTCAGCCGGGCCCCACTTCACGAATTCTCTATGACCGTTGGAAAAGTTGTCATAGACGACCGGCTTGAAGCCCTTGTTGGCCAAATCGAGGCACGTGTGGGATCCGATATAGCCTGCGCCACCGACAACAAGTACCGTTTCTCCAGCCATAAAGCACCTTTTTCGTTGTTTCGATGCCGCAAGACTTAGCCGAGCATCGCGCCGATAAAAAGGGAAAATATCCGGCTTTGGAGCGCGCTAATCGCTTTGTGCGCGCAAAGGGGGATGGCGCTCGCAAAGCTCCGCATTATATCTCCCCGCGGCGCGAGGCAGTTTTTCGGGATCGCTTCCGCTCTTTAGGCGTTAGAATGAGCCGGCTGTACCATGCATGATACCGGCCAAGACGATACAAGGAGATTATTAGATGACAAAGGCTGTTGCCCTGGCACTTTCTGTTGCGGCTCTTTTGGCCGCTGGAACTTCTGCGGTATCTGCTGCGGATATGATCGGTCAAAGCTATGAGTCCGACGACCGCGATGGCGTTAAGATCGGCTATCTTTCCTGCGATGTCGGCGGCGGTGTTGGCTACGTTCTTGGATCCGCTAAAGAACTCGATTGCGTCTTCAATCCAATTCGACGCGGTATTGCTTCTGATCACTACACCGGCGTGATCCGCAAGATGGGCGTTGATCTTGGCTTTACCACCCGCGGAAAGCTTGCCTGGGCGGTTTTTGCGCCGACGGCCGGTTATCATCGCGGTTCGCTGAGCGGTCTTTATCAGGGCATCACGGCTGAAGCGACGCTTGCAGCTGGCGTCGGCGCCAATGTTCTTGTCGGCGGTACTGCCGGCTCCATTCAGCTTCAGACGATTAGCGTCACCGGTCAGCTTGGTCTCAATGTCGCGGCAACGGGGACGTCCGTTACCCTTAACCCCGCGAACTAAGCCTTCCCAAAAGTCCCGGGCGGCACTATGCCGCCCCGGGGCTTTAATGTGGCCTTAGCATAACTTTCATCGTTTCGCGTCATAGATCGGATAAGAGCACTGCCACCCGTGCCTTATTTCAGGCAAAGTCCGTGTTGAGCGGTGACGCAAGGAAGCGGTGAATATCGGTATGTTGAAGGTGGCATAATGGAAAAGATTGTCGATTTTGACGCGGGTGAAGGCGAGCCCGCTATCGTTGAATTAGAAGATTACAGCAAAAGCATTGCCCGTGCCAAAGCGAAGTCGGTCAAGCTTGTCGATGCCATTACAGGACAGCCGCTGAAAAAGAAGGATGCTCTGCGCTTTGACGATTTGCGGCCGTCGATCGCCGAGTTTGTGCGTCTTCGCCATCCCGATATCCGCTCGGACGATTATGTCAGCCGTAAAGTGGTTGACGATTATCGGGGGCAGTTCGTGTCCGATCTCTTGCGCGACGAGCGTGGTGAGCTTTCCAATCTTGAGAACGAAGTTGTCGAGAGCCTCCAGTCGCATGACGTTCTCGCCGAAAATATCGAAGAAGACTACGAAGATCACCGTTCAATCGGCGATCGCGTTGCCGATGCTGTAGCGGCCTTTGGCGGCAGCTGGACGTTTATCCTCTCTTTCCTCCTGTTTCTGGTCGTGTGGATGGGCGCCAATGTTCTTATCGGCGATACGAAAGCCTTCGACCCCTATCCGTTCATCCTGCTCAATCTGATCTTATCAACCATTGCGGCGTTTCAGGCTCCAATCATTATGATGAGCCAGAGGCGCACCGAAGCGAAAGACAGGTTGCGCGCGCTGAACGACTACAAGGTCAATCTTAAAGCCGAGCTTGAAATCCGCCACCTGCATGAAAAGGTCGATCACCTGCTCAATCGGCAATGGGAGCGCTTGACGGAAATCCAGCAGATTCAGATCGAGATGATGCTTGAGCAGGCGAAAGCCGCAAAGCGAGCGCTCAAGGTAACGGCAAAGGCAACACGGCCGAAACCGAAGAAAACGCCGCGAGCGGCCATTGCCGATAAGGCGCCACCACCAGTCGAAGACAATGGTGGCGAGAGCTGAACAAGCCTATCGCAATGCCGAAGCACTAACTGTGCAGGCCGGGTGCTTCCTGGCCTGTTCTTTCGACATATTCGGTGTAGCCGCCGCCATATTGATGGACACCGTCGCTGGTTAGCTCCAGCACACGGTTCGAAAGTGCGGCGAGGAAATGCCGGTCGTGCGAGACGAACAACATGGTGCCTTCATAATCGGACAGTGCCTTGATCAGCATTTCCTTGGTATCCAGATCGAGGTGGTTTGTCGGCTCGTCCAGCACCAGAAAATTTGGCGGATCGAATAGCATGGCCGCCATCACGAGGCGCGCTTTTTCGCCGCCTGACAGAACCCGGCATCGCTTTTCGACATCGTCACCGGAAAAGCCGAAGCAACCGCACAGCGCGCGCAACGGAGCCTGCCCTGCCTTTGGAAACTGTTCTTCCAGCCACTCCAAAATCGTGCTGTCTCCGTCGAGAAGATCCATCGCATGCTGTGCGAAATAACCGAGCTTCACGCTGGCGCCAACTGCAACGCTGCCTTTGTCCGGCTCGGAGGAGCCGGCGACGAGCTTTAGCAATGTTGATTTGCCCGCTCCGTTTACGCCCATGATGCACCACCGCTCTCGGCGGCGGACCATGAAGTCCAGTCCGTCATAGATCGTCTTGCTGCCATAGGCTTTATGCACGCCCTTGAGGCTCACCACGTCTTCTCCCGAGCGAGGTGCTGGCGCAAAATCGAAGGCAACGACCTGGCGACGACGCGGCGGTTCGACGCGGTCGATCTTTTCTAGTTTCTTCACACGGCTTTGCACCTGCGAAGCATGGGAAGCACGCGCTTTGAACCGCTCGATGAATTTGATTTCCTTGGCGAGCATCGCCTGCTGGCGTTCGAACTGGGCCTGCTGCTGCTTTTCGTTCAATGCGCGCTGGCCTTCGTAGAAGGCATAATCCCCGGAATAGGTGGTCAGCGCACCGCTGTCGATCTCGATAATCTTTGTGACGATGCGGTTCATGAATTCGCGGTCATGCGAGGTCATCAGCAATGCACCATCATAAGTCTTGAGGAAGCCCTCAAGCCAGATCAGGCTTTCGATATCGAGGTGGTTGCTCGGCTCGTCGAGCAGCATCACGTCGGGACGCATCAGAAGAATTCGGGCCAGCGCAACGCGCATCTTCCATCCTCCTGAGAGCTTGCCGACATCGCCATCCATCATTTCCTGGCTAAAGCTCAAGCCATCCAGCACCTCGCGTGCCCGGCCTTCAAGCGCATAACCATCGAGTTCCTCATAGCGCGCCTGCACTTCGCCATAGCGTTCAATGATCGCATCCATTTCGTCCATGCGATCGGGATCGGACATTGCCGCTTCCAGATCGCGAAGCTCGGCTGCCACTTCGCTGACAGGACCTGCCCCATCCATAACCTCGGCAACCACGGAGCGCCCGGACATTTCGCCGACATCCTGGTCGAAGTAACCGATGGTGACGCCCTTCTCGACGGAGACTTGTCCCTCATCGGGACTTTCTTCACCCGTGATCATGCGGAACAGGGTTGTCTTTCCAGCGCCGTTCGGCCCGACCAACCCTATCTTTTCGCCGCGGTTGAGGGCTGCGGATGCCTCGATATAGAGAATGCGGTGGCTGTTGGATTTGCTGATATTTTCAATGCGGATCATGGACGAAACCTCGTGTTGGCGCCCCTGTGGCACAAGCCGATGTCGCTGTCACGCCGCTCGCCCATCCATTTCTGCGCGTCACCATAAATGAGCCGACCACTGTATCTCGAACTTCTTTTATAGGATTGACATCTCGTGCAATTTTTATTTTGGTAAGATGTCAGACCAATTATAAGGTACTCACTTGCCGCAATCTCGTCACCAAACTGCAGCCGAGCTGATGCCCCTGGGGCGTATCGACCGCGTGCAGCAGGTGAGCGACGCGCTTTCAGATTTCATTGCCAGAACGGGGCTGAAGGCCGGCGATCGCATCCCGGCCGAACGGGAGCTTATGCAGGCTCTCGGCGTTGGCCGCTCGACGATTCGAGAAGTCATCGGCCGGTTCCAAGCACTTGCGATTATGGAGACGCGCAAGGGAAGCGGAACCTACTTGATCCGCCCGATCAGTTCGGCGTCTATCCATATGCCTTTGACGCTTGAGGCGGTTAACCTGCGTGAGGCTCTCCTTCAAACGCTGGAAGTCCGCCGGGGCCTCGAAGTCGAGGTTTCGGCCTGCGCTGCTGCCCGACGCTCGGATGAAGATCTTGCCAATATCGAGATCAAGCTGAACGAAATGGAGCGCGTGCATCTTTCCAAGGGGACCTCGGGACCTGAGGATTTGGCGTTTCACCTGGCTATCTACGATGCCTCGCATAATCCGTTGTTTCGCCAGTTGCTCGAGCAAATGCGGGAGGCATTCGAGCGGTTTTGGGAAAAGCCGTTCGATCGGCCTGACTTTGCGCGGCGCTCCTTTCCCTTTCATCGTACGCTCTTCAATTCCATCGCCGCCCGCGATGCGGAGGCGGCTCGGCGCGAAACGCTCAAGATCCTCGACATCGTTGAGGAAGATATCAAGGAAATGTCGAAATGATTGACGCCGAAGGGCTTGATGCTTTTTCTCTGATCACGGCCCATGACGAGAGGCATGCCTTTGACGCCGTAGTGCCGCCTATCGTTCAAACATCGCTGTTCACCTTCTCTTCCTACGACGAGATGCTGGCAACTTATAGGGGCGAAAAGACGCGTCCGGTCTATTCGCGCGGCCTCAATCCGACAGTGCGCTTCTTCGAGGAGATGATCGCCAAGCTTGAAGGCGCCGAAGATGCGCTCGGCTTTGCGAGCGGCATGGCGGCGATTTCCTCCACCGTTCTTGCATTTGTCGAGCCAGGCGACCGGATCGTGGCCGTGCGGCATGTCTACCCGGATGCCTTCAGACTGTTCGGGACGATCCTGAAACGAATGAAGGTGGACGTGACATATGTCGACGGGCGAAACGAAGATGAGGTCGCGGCGGCGCTGCCGGGCGCAAAGCTGCTTTACCTCGAAAGCCCGACCAGTTGGGTGATGGAAACACACGACGTCGGCGCATTGGCTAGACTTGCAAAGCAGCATGGCGCTGTCTCGGTGATCGACAATTCCTGGGCAAGCCCTGTCTTCCAGCAGCCGATCGGGCTCGGGGTCGACATCGTTCTGCATTCAGCTTCAAAATATCTATCAGGTCATTCGGATGTCGTGTCTGGCGTTGTTGCCGGTGCGAAGGTTCTCATCGACAAGATCCGCGGCGAAAGCCTGCCTTATCTCGGCGGTAAAATGGCCCCCTTCGAGGCCTGGCTATTGGCCCGCGGTCTGCGCACTTTGCCGATCCGCATGAAGGCTCACGAGGCATCGGCGCTTGAGATCGCGCGCCGCCTTCAAAACCTTGAAGTGGTTGAGACGGTTTGCCATCCTGCCTTGGGCAATCGCCTGCCGCCTGGGTTAAAGGGCACGTCTGGCCTCTTCTCCTTCATTTTCCGCGAGGGCGTCAATATTCGCGCCTTCGCCGATCAGCTCAAGCTGTTCAAGCTCGGCGTCAGTTGGGGTGGCCACGAAAGCCTAATCGTGCCGGGCGAAGTGGTCGTGCAACAAAAGGCACAGCCTAATTCTGCACAGGCTTTCGGCATCGATCCGCGCTCCGTGCGCCTGCATATCGGGCTCGAAGGCACAGAAGCCCTGTGGCGAGACATCGAAGAGGCGCTTGTCGCCGCGAAGATTTAAGAAACCTAAACCTGGGAACCAAAAGGGGGAATGACAATGAAAAGACTGATTACTGCAACGCTATTTACGGCAATGATGGCGGGAACGGCATTTGCCGACACGACGCTGAAACTGGTCGAAGTGATTACCAGTCCAGAGCGAACCGAAACGCTTAAAACGATCGTCTCCAAATTCGAGCAGGAAAATCCGGGCACGAAGGTCGAAATCGTATCCCTGCCTTGGAGCGATGCCTTCCAGAAGTTTGCCACCATGGTCTCGGCCGGCGATGTGCCTGATGTCATGGAGATGCCCGACACCTGGTTGTCGCTCTATGCCAATAACGGCATGCTGGAAAGCCTCGAGCCTTACCTGAAGAACTGGGAAAGCACAGCCGATCTCTCCGACCGGACGCTGGAACTTGGTCGTAGCGTCAAGAATACGGCTTACATGCTGCCCTACGGCTTCTACCTTCGGGCAATGTTCTACAACAAGAAGCTGCTTGAGCAGGCCGGTGTCAGTGCGCCGCCCAAAACCATGGACGAATTTCTCGATGCGTCCAAGAAGGTCTCGGCCATTCCCGGCAAGTCAGGCTACTGCCTGCGCGGCGGCCCCGGCGGCCTGAACGGCTGGGTCATGTTCAGTGCCGCGATGGCCGGCTCCAACGAATTCTTCAAGCAAGATGGCACATCCACTTTCGACAGCGAAGGTTGGACAAAGGGCATCAAATGGGTCGTCGACCTCTACAAGAACGGCTATGCGCCGAAGGATTCTGTGAACTGGGGCTTCAACGAGATTGTTGCTGGTTTCTACAGCGGCACCTGCGCCTTCCTTGACCAGGATCCGGATGCTCTCATCGCCATCGCAGAGCGCATGAAGGCCGAGGATTTCGGCATCGTGGGTATGCCCAAAGGGCCATCGGGCAAAGCGTTTCCGACCATCGGTTATGCTGGCTGGTCGATGATGGCGTCAAGCCAGAACAAGGATCTCAGCTGGAAGCTCATCTCGACGCTGGAAGGCAAGGAAGGCAATATTGCCTGGAATAAGCGCACCGGCGCTCTGCCGGCGCTGAAATCGGCCGCCAACGACCCGTTCTATGCCAGCCCGCAGTTCAAAGGCTGGTTCGACGAACTGGCGGACAAGGATGCCGTGCCGACAACCATGCCGACCTATCTTGAGGAGTTTGCCTACTTCAAGGACTCCCTCGTGATCAAAACCTCGCAGGAGGCGCTTCTCGGCGACATTTCGCCGGAAGACCTTGCCAAGCAGTGGGCCGATTACATGACGAAGGCTCAGCAGAAGTATCTTTCGAAGAAGTAAAGTTCTGTGGGCAGGGCGGCCTCAAGTCGCCCTGCCATGCCTATTCTCTTAAAAGCTGGATATTATGATGCGTGCCGCCCATCCGGACGATCGCCGTTCGTTTCTGCAGCGACTGGCGCAAGCGTCGGAACCTTATCTCTACAGCGCCCCCGCGCTGTGTCTCATCCTGACGGTGATGCTCGCGCCGCTTGTCTTAGGGATCTCCTATGCCTTTCGCGATGTGCAATTGCTCAATCCCTTTTCCGGCGGCTTTGTCGGCTTGGAGCATTTTCGTGCACTTGGCCAGGATCAGGCCTTCTTCAGAGCGCTGAAGAACACGCTCTGGTGGACCGGCGCATCGGTCATCCTGCAGTTTATCTTCGGGCTCATCCTGGCATTGCTGCTCGATAAGCCGTTCTACGGACGAGGCATTGCCCAGGCTCTGGTGTTTCTGCCCTGGGCAGTCCCGACCTTCCTGGCGGGCTTGAACTGGGCCTGGATGTTCAATCCCGTCATCGGGCCCATTCCCCATTGGCTTTTCGCGCTCGGGCTGATGAGCGAGCCGCGCAATATTCTATCCGATCCGCAATTGGCGATGTGGGGACCGATCATTGCTAATGTGTGGTGGGGCATTCCATTCTTTGCCATCACCCTTCTGGCCGCGCTGCAGGCGATCCCGCGTGACCTTTACGAGGCAGCGTCGATCGATGGGGCAGGACCCGTCAAGCGCTTTACCTCGATCACCCTGCCGTTTCTTGCGCCGACCATTGCGATCACGGTTCTACTGCGCACGGTCTGGATCGCGAACTTCGCCGACCTCATCGTCGTCATGACCAATGGCGGGCCGGCCGACCGTACACAAATCGTGGCAAGTTATATCTTCACCCAAGCGTTCAAGCGGCTCGATTTCGGCTATGCCTCCGCCGTCGCGCTCGCTTTGCTTGCCCTGCTTCTCGTCTATTCGTTGCTGATCGTTTTGTTGCGGCAGTCGCTGCTTAAAAAGGGTTGACCAGATGCGACCTCAAAAAATCCTGGTCATCGGCGCGCATCGTCTGGCCATTCTCGCTTACATCGCGTTTGCGCTCTTTCCGCTCTACTGGCTTTTGAAGGTTGCCGTGACGCCGAACGATCTTCTTTATTCAGAAGGCGTGCGTATGTGGCCATCGCGCACGACCTTCGATCATTTCAGCTTCGTGTTGACCCATAGCGCGTTTCCCACTTTCTTTCGCAACAGCCTCATCGTTTCGGGGGCGACGGCGCTTTGCGTCACGGTTATCGCCTCGCTATCGGGCTACGCGTTGTCCCGCTTCGTCTTTCGCGGGAAATACTGGATCGTTTCGCTGATGTTGATCACCCAGATGTTTCCGCTGGTGATGCTGGTTGCGCCGATCTTCAAGATGCTTTCGCCGCTGGGCCTGACAAACAGTCTGACGGGTCTCGTCATTGTTTACACCACCTTCAACGTGCCCTTTGCCACCTTCCTCATGCAATCCTTCTTCGATGGAATTCCGAAGGATCTGGAAGAGGCGGCGATGATCGACGGGGCGAGCAAGTTTACCGCCTTCCGTCAGATTATCCTGCCATTGACCCTGCCCGGCATTGCGGCGACCCTCGGCTTCGTCTTCACCGCAGCCTGGAGCGAGCTTCTTTTCGCCCTGATGCTGATATCAGGCAATCAGTCGGCCACATTCCCGGTTGGCCTTTTGACCTTCGTTTCGAAATTCTCCGTCGATTTCGGGCAGATGATGGCCGCAGGCGTTCTCGCGCTCATCCCGGCATGCATCTTCTTCCTGCTTATCCAGCGATATCTCGTCCAGGGCCTGACGGCTGGCGCCGTTAAAGGCTGAAAGGAAATCAAATGGCGTCCATCCATATTGAGGCTGTCCGCAAAACCTTCGGTAACTTCCCGGTGCTTCACGGCGTCGATCTCACCATTGAGAACGGCGAGTTTATTGTGCTGGTCGGCCCTTCCGGGTGTGGGAAATCCACGCTGCTGCGCATGATCGCAGGGCTCGAAGAGGTTTCCTCTGGGGAGATCCGCATTGCCGGAAAGCGCGTGAACGAGGCAGCGCCGAAGGACCGGGATATCGCCATGGTGTTCCAGTCTTACGCGCTCTATCCTCACATGTCGGTTGCCGACAATATGAGCTACAGCCTTCGCATACGGCGCACGCCGAAGGAGAAGATTGCCGATGCCGTCAATGGAGCGGCAGCCAAGCTCGGTCTCGACACGTTTTTAGAGCGGCGGCCGAAAGCACTGTCGGGCGGCCAGCGCCAGCGCGTTGCGATGGGCCGTGCCATCGTGCGCCAACCGAAGGCTTTTCTCTTCGATGAGCCCTTGTCCAATCTCGACGCACGCCTGCGCGAACAAATGCGCGCCGAAATCAAGCGCTTGCATGGTCAGTTGGGCGCAACTTCCATTTATGTGACACACGACCAGATCGAGGCCATGACGCTCGCAGACCGGATCGTCGCGATGCATGGCGGCTATGTACAGCAGATCGGCTCGCCGCTGGAGCTTTACGATCGACCTGCCAATCTCTTTGTTGCAGGGTTCATCGGCTCGCCCGGTATGAATTTCCTGAAGGGCGTCTATTACAGGGAAGGCACAACGGCGGCAGTTCGCGTTTCCAGCCGCCTGTCTGTTCCTGCCCCGGTTACCACCCAGCTTTCTTCCGGCGCGGAGGTGACGCTTGGCATTCGGCCTGAGCATGTTGCATTGACATCTGAGGGCCGTTTTTCGGCATCCGTCGATCTGGTCGAGCCGACCGGCTTTGGCGTCATCTTACATCTTTCGATCGACGGCGTTGCATTCAAGGTCTTCACGCAGGATCGTGCAACGCTCGTCCCGGCCAAGGAAATTTCCTTCGATTTGCCGCTGGAGAGGCTGCATCTTTTCAATGCCGAGGGGGTTCGTGTCATCGACTAATTGCTCTTCGGGCCGGCCTTAATCTCATCCGCAGGCTTACCGGTCTGCAAGCGCGCTGGAATATCGGGTTGATCCTCATTTCACTCTGGTCGCGTAATGTCCTAAGCAAAGCCTATGTTCACACTGACAAATCTTTGCACTGCACATCAGGACATCAAGCGCAGCCGCTTCATCGCGGCAGCGGGCCCGGTGGCTGACGAAGCGGCCGCCAAGCAATTCATCCAGCGCCACGCCGTACCGGAAGCCAACCATAATTGCTGGGCCTGGAGTATCGGACAAAACTACCGCTTCAGCGACGATGGCGAACCAAGCGGAACAGCGGGCCGGCCGATCCTGCAGGCGATACAAGGCGCCGACCTTGATATGGTTGCTGTCCTCGTCACGCGTTGGTTTGGCGGAACCTTGCTCGGCAGTGGCGGCTTGATGCGTGCTTATGGTGGCACTGCGTCACTTTGCCTACAGGCGGGCGAGGCGAAGGAACTGGTTGCGGAGACCGAGGTGGCGATAGACGCTCCATTTTCCACGATCGCGCTCCTGAAGGCGCGCCTTTTGGCAATTCATGGCGTGCGAATGAAGAGTGAGCGCTTTACCGCAACTGGGGCCCATCTTGATTTCATTGTTCCCGAGGCCGAGCTGACAGATCTCATGAAAATGGCGAACGATGTCACCAGCGGTAAGGCAGTCATCGCTCCGCGGCAAAAGCCTTAGCTGTCAGCGGTTTTCCGACAAAGCGTCTCGGATGCTTTGATAAAAATCCACCGCATCGTTCGTTCATCGGATGACACGGAATGGATGCATCGCTGGTAGAGCCCAATCTCCAACCAGCCTGTTCACTCTTCAACCCTTGGTTCCAGCGCGTAGACAGCCGTTGACCGCAAATATGTGCGCGCAGGTTGCGATTTCAGTCTTCACTAACATGTGAACAGGCTTTGCAATTGTGTTGAAAGTGTGATTGGTTGTGTGCCTTCGAAATAAGCAACGGGGTTTCAAATGGGATTCGGTGAAGCAGTTTGCACTGTGCTGAAGGACAAATATGCAACCTTTTCAGGCAGGGCTTCGCGATCAGAGTTTTGGTGGTTTCAGCTTTTCTACGTTCTTTGCTGCTTGGCCTTCGGCGTTTTATTGTTCCTTGCAGGGGCGATGCAGATGCCAGCTGAGTCAGCTCAGGGCGGATTTCCTCTGCCTGTCATTGCGGTCTTTATCATCGCGGGAATACTTGGATTAGCAGCGCTCGTGCCCATGATCGCTTTGCAGGTTCGGCGGCTTCATGATCGAAACATGTCCGGCTGGTGGTATCTTGGCGTGTTTGTTGCGGGTTTCATTCCATTTCTGAATTTTGCCGCGAGCATCGCCTTGGTTGTCATCGATGTTCTCAAAGGCACAGACGGCCCCAACAAGTATGGTCCGGATCCTTTGTCCCCTTATGGCGGTGCCGAGGTCTTCGCGTAAGGCAGAAAGCATAGCGACTGTCTGATGATGGCGTAAGTGACCGGGCCCTTTATAAAGGCTCCCGGTCATTCTATTCTGGGTACGGATCCCACCACACATTGGAGACGTTTCCATGTGGAGCGAACACACCTCTCTCCTTGGTATCGACGTGGGATTTTCAAGATCGAGGCCGACCACCGGTATCGCCTGGAGCCTCGCTGGGAACATCGATGCGGCAAGAACCCATAGTGATTGGGAACGACGTCGCGTTCATCTGCCATATTCCGCCCAGTTTTCTATCATTGCCATCGATGGGCCTCTTGTGCCGGAGGGATCACCCGACAATCTGGTCCGGTCTTGCGAACAGCTCCTCTCTCGCGGCAAGTTTCAAAAACGCTGTAAGCCGGGCTCCAGCCATTTCGGGACGGGCCTGAATTTAAAGCAAGCTGCGAAAGAGACCTTCGATCAGGTCCGTCATCTCGCCGCGGTGGCGACCTTTACCCATGCTGTGCTTGCCCCCGCCGCCGTCATCGAGGCTTTTCCGAACGCCTTTCTCGGTGTTCTGCTTCCCGACGCTTTCTTTTCGACCGGACCGATTGTGCGAGGCAAGAAATTCGATGCGATGTACGATGCGGCCATTGCGCTTGGCTGTTTCTCGGCGCTCTTGTCCTGGATTGGTTGGCGTTCGTCAAATCTCCTCGAGACATTGGAGGGCGAGCGCGATCATGAAAAGCGTGCCGCCTATATCTGCCTGTTGACGGCGGCCTGTGCGGCAGCGGGTAAGGCAGAGGCCGTTGGGGACGCGAAAGGCGGTTGGATTTGGTTGCCGCCGATGGAGTTGTGGCACGACTGGGCAAGACAGGCACTCGCGACAAATCAAGCGCAGTTGCAAGCGTAGCGCGGCTCTTTCCATCGCGATGCAGTGCGTCAGTCACATCTTGCCTGCGTCCGGTTCCGGGAGTAGCAGATGAGCGCCCGGAGGAACCGCCGTCATGACGCTTTCATTGATGATCACATATGCCATTGCGCTTTTCATTGCTGCGGCCATTCCTGGCCCTGGCATGACGGCCCTCGTGGCACGGGCGCTCGGCTCCGGTTTCCGCCCGACCTTTTACATGGGTCTCGGCCTCATCCTCGGCGATTTGACTTATCTCACGGCCGTCATTCTTGGCCTTTCCATCGTCGCTCAGAATTTCACGACGCCATTTCTCATCATCAAATATCTAGGCGCGGCCTATCTCAGCTATATCGCCTGGAAACTCTGGAGCGCTGGCCTTTTGCGACAGGATATCAAGGCGCAAAGCGGGGCAAGAGGCGGCATGGCCTTTCTGTCGGGCCTGCTCGTCACGCTGGGCAATCCAAAGACCATGCTGTTTTACGTAGCGCTGGTACCGACGCTCATCCCGCTCGCCGACATCGGCCTGCGCGACTACGCGGTCCTCGTCGGCACGACCTTCCTTGTCCTGATGGCGGTCCTGCTGCCCTACATTCTCCTCGCGGCGAAAGCGCGCGAGCTTCTGAAAAGGCCGAGGGCCCTCAAGGCGCTGAACCGCTCCGCCGCAGGTATTCTGGCCGTGACGGCGGCCTACATCGCGGCGCGGTAAGGCTAATTTTGGCTTAGATTCGGCGCTGCTAAAAACTACATCTTTCCACCCAGCTCGCGAACGGTGGTGGATTGAACTACCGATTTCAGCCGTTCATCGCGGAAGGACGCAATGTCCTGCTGGCTCAGCCCGATCAGCGTTTGGAATGTAAGATTGTGGCGAGGAAGGACGTCGATCCGCTGAATCTCTTGGGTGGATCCACGCTTCAGAGGCGAGATCTCAAGCTGGTAGCGCTCTAAGAGCTGCCCAAGCGTCGTGCTTTCGAGGATCTTCGCATCCGGAGCAGCACCGAAGCGATCAACTTGAGCTTCAAGCTCGCGTGCCCACTTCTCGGCCTCAAGCTTGCTGTCGAACGACTTGCAGCGGGGCTTCATGCCCCGACGACGCACCTGCGCTTGCCAGCGTCCCCTAAGTTTACGGATCGTCGCCAATGTGAGCTCCAATTGATATTGAAGATCACGCTTAGGATGCCGCTAGAGGGGAGCCAAGGACTATCCCAGCCCAGGCGAAGTTGGGACAATCCTCTTCGAAATGTCGGCCACGCGCGCCCTGAATGTTTGGTCGAGCCGAATCATCGCATTGACCATGTAATCAATCATTCCTGGCCACTGTTCACGATCGAAGATATTGCCAGGTCGTTCTGCTTTGATCCGGCAAGCTCTTCGGCCTTCGAGACGCTCCCAGACTAACTCTTCGCCAAATTCCCTTTCGATTGCCTCGGCATCAGCTTGAAGTGCGTCGAAAATACGCTCGTTTTCTCCTTCTGCACCTGCATCAATATAGACCTCTGCCCTAGCAGCCCCGCCGGTCACCACAAACGTGAAGCTCACCCCGCGGCTTCCTGCATTGGTCCCGAGGTAGTGCGTCGTCCTAGGAGACAAGTTTCGAAATAGGGCACTCTTCTGGTTTATCGCAGAGAGCAATAGCGTCCAGAATTCTAACCGCAGAGCGTGTCGTGTCTTCTCAGCCTCGACCCCTTTCACTTCAGTTTGCGCCTTCACAGCCAAACCGATCATGAAATCTTCGGTATCTTTAGTTGGAATGATTTGGTCGACGGTCAGGAAAAGATTGTCACCCTGCGAAAACGGCGCGACCTTAAAGCACTGGATGCGCAGATTGAAGCTTGATAGCCAGAGAACCGTCGAGGTGACCTCTTTTCGGAAGTTTGCCGCGACTAAGATAATACGTTGCGTAAGCCCCTTGTTAAGCGTGACGTCCTGGTATTCGTCTTCGTCCAGAAAAGTGCAAAGCTGCTCTTCGGCACTGGCACCAGGGAAATGTCGGTCCAGGTAGGACTGGAATAAATCGCGAATATCGTCGGAGGTCAGCCGGGCGCAGTAAGAGGCGTATTTTAACGCCTGCCAGGTGACATCACGGCCAGTGTCGTCGAGCTTGTTCTCGATTATAACTAGTGAGCCCTGCTTGTCGATCGCGAGAAGATCCAGGCGCTCTTTAGTGTCGGAGAAACCGGCAAATTCTTTTTGAATGACGAGCAGCTCCTCGCCCAAGGCGTCCGGCTTATTCGCGATCCACTCCTGCAGATGAGCGCGCTCTTTGAAACCCAGTTCTGTAAAAGACCGGGGCGAAAGACGCTCTATCCGATTTTCTTGCTTTTCAATTTTGAACACGAATAGCTCCCGTTTCATGGAAAGGCTTTGGCCTATCGGGAGATACATCCTATACCAGCTGCAATATCAACCCGGTTAATCTCTCGACGCAACCGACGGTAGCTACCGCTGCCTCGGCTTTCGGATCGGTGTCTAAGGTGTCAAAGCTTGTTGAAGGTCATGCGTAGAACGCCCCAGGACCGGAGCCGAGGGTAATTTCGGCGCGCTCCGACTATTCAGAGACCTTCAGGAATAGAGCAACGAGCGGCGCGTTGATGTAGTAATTGCTTCTGCCATTCTGCTGCTTGGTCAAAAACCCATGTTCAGTAAGAGTGTCGAGATATTTCGCGGCAGTTTGACGTGTAATTCCAAGCTCGCCTTGCACAAAATCGATCCGCGTATATGGGTGCCGAAACAGATTATTGAGTAGGTCCTGTGAGTAGATCTTAGGCAGTTCGTTGCGCATCCTTTTCTTGACAGATGCCATCTGTCCGCGAATATTTTCTAATAGATCAAGCGTTGTTCTGGCGGTCTCATCTACCGCTTTGAGCATGTATACGAGCCAATCTTCCCATTCACCGGTATCGCGAACATGCTGCAAGAGCCGGTAGTATTCGCCCTTCGAGTTGTTGATCGCTCTACTGAGATAAAGGATTGGTATTTCGAGCAACTCCACGCGCGTAAGGTAAAGCACATTTAGAATTCGCCCTATTCGCCCATTGCCATCAGGGAACGGATGAATGCTTTCGAATTGATGGTGGATCAATGCCATCTTGATGAGCGGGTCCAGTGTTGAGTGCTGGTCATCATTGATGAAGCGTTCAAGCGAGCTCATTGCTGCATTTATCTCGTGCAGATCCTGAGGTGGCACATAGACGATCTCACCCGAACGATCATTTCTGAGCGCCGTGCCTGGCGTTTGGCGGAATCCATCGGTGCGCCGCTTGAGAAGCTGAAACATGCCAACAATCGTTGCATTCGTAATCAGACCCTCGGTCTGTCGGAGCTTGTCGAAGCCAAATTTCAAGGCGTCACGATAGAGAGCAACTTCTTTTGCCGCGGGGGATTCTGGACCCTCAGGAAACAGCTCGGCTTGAAACAGCTCGTCCTGGGTGGTGACAATGTTTTCAATCTCGGAGCTCGCCTTTGCTTCTTGCAGTGCAAGCGTATCAATCAAGATACCTTGATTGGGTATGGCTGCTGCGCGACCCTTTAATTCAGCTAGCGACCGATTGGCTGCGGCAAGCGCCTTGAAAATTTCGATAGTTTCCAGACGAGCAAGAGATGTCAGATCAGGCAGCTGGTAGGACGGCTTTAACATGTGCGACTCGATATGTTAAAAAAATACGCATTATCTTAACACGTCGCGCCGAGACGTTAAACAAAATGAGTCTGGCTTACATGTCGGAACCTACAAAGCTGACAGGCTGGCGCACTAGCATTCGCCGACCAGTGCCCCGGTTGTGGCCCTGCCAAGGAAAAGCAGATACATATAACTACGAAGACGATCTACATTTAATACGGAAACGCTGGCAATCCAGGTCCAAGCTGGCGGAGAGGGGGTCCGCCGTACTACCGTCTCACACTGTCTAGTGATATCCAGAAATATCTAATATCGTCAGTTATTTAGCTGCGTCACCCGTATTGGGCTGTCTCAGCAAATAGCATAGAATGACGGCAAGCTGTTAGGGTAATTGTTGGGGCGGAAATGGCGCTTGTTCTGAATAAACTGTCTGACCGAAAGGTGACGAGCATCACGAAAGCCGGCCGTCACAGTGACGGGGGAGGGCTCTATCTCGTCGTTGATAAGTCGGGCGCAAAGCGTTGGGTGTTCCTGTACCGGCGAAATGATCGCCTGCGTGAAATGGGCCTGGGCGGGAACGTATCGGTTTCCCTGGCTAAAGCCCGCGAGATGGCGAAGGATGCTCGCGAGAAGCTGCAAGCCGGGATTGATCCCATAGAGGCGAAGAACGCCGTTCCTTCTGAAGCTCCGACATTCGGCGAGTGTGCCGACGAGTTTATCGAGGCCATGCAGCCGTCTTTCCGAAATGACAAGCACATTGCGCAATGGAAGATGACCCTGAAAGAGTACGCAAAGCCGTTGCGTGAGAAGAAGGTCGACCAGATCACCACGGCCGACATTCTCGAAGTGCTCAAGCCGATCTGGCTGACAAAGTCGGAAACAGCATCGCGGTTGAGAGGTCGGATTGAACGCGTGCTGGATGCGGCTAAATCAAAAGGCTATCGAACGGGAGAGAACCCGGCGCTCTGGCGCGGCCATCTGGCCAACCTGTTGCCGAAGCGAACAAAGCTATCCCGCGGTCACCACAAGGCTATGCCTTACGTTGACGTCCCTGCCTTGATCGCGGCTTTGCGCGACCGGCCGGCGCTGGCTGCCAAAGCGCTCGAATTTACCGTTCTCACTGCCGCCCGGTCGGGCGAGACCTACGGAATGCGATGGCGTGAGCTGGATCGTAAGGCCGCGATTTGGACGGTGCCGCCGGAGCGCATGAAAGCCTTCCGAGAGCATCGCGTTCCACTGGCGCCGCGTGCGATGGAGATCCTTGACGAGATGGCGATCATCGGCACAGATCCGGACGCCTTCGTTTTTCCGGGTCAGAACGAAGGCAAGTCACTTTCCTCAGCTTCGATGGAAGCGGTGCTTGAGCGGATGGAAGTCGACGTCACGGTTCACGGTTTCCGATCATCCTTCCGCGATTGGTGCGGCGAGGAAACTGCCTTTCCCCGTGAGATCGCTGAAGCTGCCCTGGCCCATGTTGTCGGCGACACGACTGAACGCGCATACCGCCGCGGCGACGCGATCGCTAAGCGACGTGAACTGATGGAAGCTTGGGCGGCATTTTGTGAGCCGAAATCCGTAAAGGCCCCAGAAATGATCGAAGACATTTTTCAGTAAATGCTCACGATGTCTTTTGGGGCGCGACCCGTTGGGCGCGGGATAAAGTGGGAGTAGTGCGATGGTGAGAATGATCTGCGTGCTTTTGCTTACAGGGTTTTGTCTAATCGGCTGTCAGACGATGGAAGAGGCAGAGGCCGAAAGAAACGCGGACTTGAACGCTCGGCTCGAGAGCTACAACGGCTCGACAATGGCAGAGTTTCAGGCAAAGACCGGTTTGTTGCCGCAGGACGCTTATCCGATCACCGACGGCCGAGTATTTGTCTTCAGGACGGCGCCTGTTTTCGTAACGCTACCGGCAACAAATATCACGCCAGCGGTTACCAGATCAAACCAGTGTCAGTTGCTGGTTCAAACGGTCCATGTCGGGGAAGCCGGGACCGCTGATAACTGGAAGATTGTAGGAACGCAAAGTTCCGGTCCGTGTAAAAATCTTCCGATATAGGTAGGGCCTTTGTGCTATTTCCAATAGAGTCCCTTTTTGAAAGGCCTTTATTCTAACGTCAGCGGTCGGCACCCTGATTTGCACACTTTGTGACTTTAAACTCAAAGTGTGCGCTGGTTTATGCTTCTCCGCTTTCCGGGCTCGTTGCTTTCGGGCCTCTCGCCTGTACTGCGTTGTTTTCACGGTGAACGGGCATAGGAGGTAACTGTGTGCCGGCAGCCCAGTCAACGGATGCGACAACCGAACGAAAATAAGGATAGCACGCAAAAACGGCCACGCGATTTAGAAACGACTGGACTGCATCCTCGTCGCATTCTTCTAAAATGGAATACAGGACGATATATTTTGCTTCGCAGTCAAAAAGCTTTTCCTCATCTACAACAGCGGTTACCGAGCAATCGATCACAGAAATAGCGCTTCCGGTTTCGCGGTTGTATGAATTTTCCTCCACTCCAATCTCGTAGCCCAACTCGATTTCACTTCTCTTTGTGAAAAAAGTCGGCTTTACCGAAAAGTTCAGGTTAACAAGACTAACCGCTTCAAGATTTGCATGATCGACAACTCGAGCGTAAGCATCAGCTGCTTTAGGTTCCGATTTTTTCTTCGTTTTAGCCAATTTCTATCTCTTACGCGGCAAATGCGCCTGACCTACGACGATCTTTGGTCTCTTTTCGGTTATCGTTATGCCACTCTCTTTGTCCTGTTTGCCATCCAGATACAAACCAGCTTCCAGCGTGCACAGCAGCAGAATTGTTTATCGTCTCTGGTATTTCAAAATCAGCGAGAGCGCTCATGACGCTAGCAACCTGGGGTGTTGCTTCAGACTTCTTCATGTAGCGCGCTTCCAAGCCTAAAGCCGAAACGATGCGTCCCATCAGTTTAACAGTTGGGTTCGCGTCTGATGAGAGAATCTGGCTCATACGAGCTCGCGTAATTCCCAGCGTTTCTGCGAGTTCTTTCTGGGAAATTTTGTTCTCATTGAGCGCTTTGATGACGGCAAATTGGAAGTCAATGAGTGCGTTCTCAGCAATAATTACCTGTTCTGGAGAAACATCACGAGTTCTAGCTGCCATTGGTTATCCTTACCCATTCTTTTGCGGCTTTTTCAATTTTATCGGGATCTGCTTTTGGTTGCTTTTTTGCAGGATCGCACGATGTCCCACAGAAGCATAACAAGCCCTTATATGCGTCTGCTACACCGTATATTCGAACGTGTTTACCCTTGAAGGCATGGACCAGCACATTTGTTCCTGACACCCTATGGCGACCTTCATTCCGATACATTTTTTTTGTGAGATATTCTGGGCCATAATCAGCGTACTGCTTGAAGTACCGCTTAAGCGTAATGCACGCAGCGACGCTGTCTTTATCAGTGAGTTTCATTAGAAGCTCAAACTCTTCACGAGCCTCACCAAAAAGCAAGACTCTGGCGTAATTGCCCGAAGCAACAATTAGGGCGCCATCCTCTTCCTCATATTCTTCTAAATTCGGAGATACCATCTAACACAGGAAGAGTTAAGTTAAACCTAAACAGGAATCAAGGCTGTTTAGTGATATGTTAGAATTTATCGCAGCGATTGTGTCAACCTGGCTACACTGCTTTCGCGTGCAAACCCTGAGGTTAAACACGGGCCCACTTAATCTCAGCTTCCTAAGATATATGTCTCAATTATCACGTGCCGGGACGCGTCCCCGTCGCACCTCCATGACCTAATAGTAGAAAGTGTTGCATTAACAACAATGGCTTTTGCGTCAGTAACATCGGTAGTAGGTCTTCTAACGTAGAGGATCGGGAACTGTTTACGACCTGTGAAATCTGAAGTCGTACCCAGCCGACATCATGGTAGATCAAGCCCCAGCGTCTTCTTTGCTTCCTGCTTGAGGTAGGAGACAGCGATATCTTTGAGGATACCAAGTGTCACACCGCCCAACTGGCTCGCACCGGCCTTGGTTTTGTTCCATATTCCTTCAGTGCGAACTGCTGCGACAAAGTCGTGACCTTGATTGGTCATTCTGAAAACGCTTCTTTGCATCTCAACCATTAAGCCTGCGTCGCAAAGAAGCTGAAGATGGTAAAAAAGCTTTTCCTCGTCTTCATCCGGGCCAACTTCAAGGCCGGCCAAAATCGAGATCTCGGCTGAATCTTCCAGATCGAGAAGTATCTTCCGGATGAATTCATCGTCACGCTTCATTATATAGCCTGCGCTTCAGAGATATCGTTGATCAGTTTTTTCGCTAATACAATAATTCGGATATAGAAGAAGAGTGATGAACTGCTAGGGCTTAGACAGGCAAGGGTTTAAGCATTTTCAGAACAAAAAAATTGGAACAAGCGAAGAAGCGACCTCATCAACGATATGAACTAAGTAAACGCCAATCTGCAGATAAACCACATTGCGGTGAATGCTAAGCAAGGGCCAGATGAAACGTGCATAGCGATTGATCCGCAGAGATCGTTGGTTTGTTAACAACTTTTTGCCGGCCCTCTCTACATATAGCTGCGGAAAAGCCAGCCGACCGAGAGGGGAAGGTTCGTTATGCAGTACGTCCAGCAAATGTGGATCATCTGGGACTGGGCTAAGGTGATACTTGCTGTTTTAAGTCTGACCGGCATCGGAGTGACCCTTCTTGTCGGAACGGCGTATGCCTTTTTCAAATTTCTGGGAGGGAAATGGATCGATCAGAAGTTTGCGGAACGACTAGAGGCCTTTAAGGCAGAACAGACACGCGAATTGGAGCGTTTACGGCACAGGATAAACGGCGTTTTTGATCGGGCGAAAAGGCTCCATGATAAAGAGTTCGAGGTCTTACCGAGTATCTGGGAGGCGCTCGTAGAGGCACGAACTTGGGCTGGTTCGTATATGGCGGTTTTTAAGCAATACGCTGATGTTGGCCGAATGACTGAGACTGATCTAGACGAGTTCCTTGCAAAGACTCAGTTTTCGGAAAGGGACAGGCGTCATATCAAGAACGCTAGTGATAAGCAGAAAACATACATCAAGATCTCTGAGCGTTACCGCTATGCGGATGCTATGGACAAGCTCCGCGACGCCAACTCGTCACTATCGAAACATGGAATCTTCGTCGTTCCCGAAGTCCGTGAAGACATGAAGAAAATGATCGAACTGCTCCATGCGGCTCTGATAGAGCAGCAGATAAACGAGGAGCACGACGTTAGGCCGCTCATGAGAGAAGCGGCAGACAAGCTAAAAAACGAAGGCGAACCGCTGTTCAAGAAGATAGAGACCCAGGTGATCGCTCGTTTGTGGGATAGTGCGACCGCGGAAGTTTAGCTGTGCGGCTGCTTACCTTTTCGTATTGTCGCGCGCTTGCTGAAGAGTAAACAATATCTGTCGCAGTAGCTGATCCGTCTGCGATGGTGCGGCCTTATCTCTGCCCTCGAAGGAAAACGCAAAATCGACCGAGTTCTTCAGAATTCTTCGGAAGGATCCGGTTGGGGAGGCAGAAAAATTTCGCGTCTCTCTTAACGCGCCGGCTGATACGGAAACTGTGGTGGTGAAGTCGACGGTATAGCCAATAGTATCGGGCTTATCGGCCTCTAGCGCAATTTGGTTGAACCATTCGGCGGTTGCGAAGTTGCCCGGGTACATTGTGTAGAGTTCGCCAGATATGGGAGTGTCGCATTGCTTAATCTGAGACTGAGGCCACTTGGCTAAAAGATCTTCCGGACGAATGATGTAGGTGACTTTGACGAAACGCCTGGCGTTGTTTTCAATGCTAGGCGAGATAGACCAGTTCATTACGTCCGTGACGGGTTCGATGTATCTAAATGGCGACACACCCAAACTCCATTCTCGTTGTGTATCGATCTCCAATGAAAACGCTACTTTGAGACCTGAGAACCGATTGCTACCGTCCTTGCCCTTCAGGATGTTGCGGTAGTTTACCGCCAGTTCACACTTCACCCTTGAGGTGAGGTCAAAAACGAGTTTCTGATAATTTGTTTGGGTGCGCGGAATCATTGCGCAGCCAGCGCATACCAATAACAGGCAAAATCCTGACGCCCGAAGCCAAGTAACCATCAAAGATCCCCATCCCCGATAACTACAGAATGAGTACCGATCGATTTTGAGTCAATATGATCAAGTCGTATCGCTCGCATTCCGAGAAAATTTTGTAGACTATTATTTTTTGGTGTGGTTCTTTCCGGAAGTACTTCAGGGGGAACTAATGAAAAATATTCGTCTTGCCGTCGCCTTCGCGGCGTGCGCTAGCTTTGTCCTGTCTGGCTGCCAAAGTACTTCTCAAGTCGATTTCTATCGCAACCCGAAGTCGATCAGCAAAGCGTCCCTTTGCAGGACTTTAGTAGAAACAACCGACCCTGCTTTTGCAAAAGCAGTCGCTCAGGAGCTTGTGAAGCGGAAAGTTGATCCGAATTCATGTATGGCGATGGTTCAGCAGCAAAACCAGGCAGCGGCGACAGTGGCAGCCATAGCTATTGCGGGAACAGCGGTCGCCGTCTGCGCAAACGCAAACTGTGGCGGCGGTGGTTATCGCCAGTACCCGGGAAACTGTCAGTATGATTGGCAGACAGATGCTGCAGGTCACCGATGCGGTGCGCGTAGCGCTGCGTCTAGACCAGGTGGATGGTGATCGAGGATCAATGATTGCGGTAAGCCTTCATCCCTAGTGATCATCAACAGAACGCCTCCAAAGAATTGGAACGTACCGAGATGGCAAAAAACGTAAGCCCCTACCCGTTGATCGGAAAATGCATTTACTGCGGCGCAGATGATTTGGCGGCAGGGTTAACAGACGAGCACGTCATCCCAAAGTCTCTTGGTGGAAAGCACCAACTGCGTGAGGCGACATGCGTCAAATGCACAGATATAACGAAACGAATTGAGGGCTATATCACGGGAAGCCATCTAGCAGTGTTCAGAACTGCGGCAAACGTCTTCACTCGCCACAAAAAGAACAGAAGGACCGAGTTCCCCCAGCTTTTGAGGACGGACAACGGACTTAAGGAAGTGATGCTGGACGCCAAAACCGAGCACCCAGCACCTCTTAGTCTTCCCCATTTCAATCTACCCGGCCTGCTTCATGAAAAAGGGTCTGCTGAGAATTGGGGGGACGTCGGGATCGGATTCTGGATCAAACACGAGATATCCACTCCGAAACTGCCGACGGGCCGCGTTCCAATGTATCATGAGGAAAAGTTGGATTTTGATTTACTCGGAAGGGTTATCGCTAAAATTGCCCACTGCGAAGCAGTCAACTTTTTAGGCATAGATGGTTTTGATCCTTATTTGCCAGACATTGTCCTTGGCCACCGAAATGACGTCTTTAATTTAATTGGCGCTATCGAGGGGAGGTATGCTCCGCTGGAGGCTGACATGGCTTGGGTCTTTGCTGCTATTAGAAAGCAAAACAAGGTTCTGTTGGTTTATTGTTTGCGGATGTTTGCTAACATGGGTTTTGCAAATCTGGACAAGATTGGCCCGCCGTATTTTCTTGCTGTTGTAGGCGAACTTCACCCCGATAAGGTCAACTTGTTTCCTCGCATATTCATAGATACAGGAACACTGTCTATCGAGTTGATGGCGACGCTAAAGAAAGTGAAGCCGGTTTCTAATAATTGAGAAGCTGACATTCAGCATGAAGCGATGCGACCGGCGAGTTTAGCTCTAGCGATACATGGCTTAACGAAGGTGCCCTGCCAAATCCCACTTCGTCGGCCCTTCGCCTTCTCCTGCATCGTTGAGTAAGCGCCATGACTATAGCGCGGCCAGTCGATCGCATTACCAGTCTCAACTAGCCAGGCATTCACGCTAGCGCCGTCCGATCTGGAGCAGCGAGCGACAATGCGGTGATACCGATCAACATCGACTTGCTCGCATCTTGTCGGTCGTGATGCCGCAAGAAACTGGTCCAATGCGTCGGCGGCGTTCTTCCCGCACTGATACGGATTTCCCTTGGCGTCCAGGCAACGTTGCCAACTCTCCGGAGCGTCGATGCCCCATATTCGGATGCGAGTTCCGGAGATATCAATCGTGTCGCCATCGATAACCGATGAGCGGCCAATGATTGGCTCTTGGGCGAAGGCCGTTTGCAATTGCGCCAGCGAAAGCAAGATTGTGAGCAAGTTGAGTGGCAAAATCTTCAAATCATCGATGTCCTTGTGTTGCGACGGGCGCCTGGCGAGCTGATCTGCGCGCCACTTCCTCAAGCCCGCTCTTGGCTGTTCGCTCTACCGCTTCCTTGATCAATTCAACGGAATTGGGCGCCGTGAAAAGATCGGCGAGACTGTCGAGGCTTTTGCCATAGGCGGCACGACGAGCGGTGTCAGCCGCATTCGTGACGAATGTGGAGCCGAGCGATCTCAGCATATCGCCGAACCTCTGTGCAGGGGAATTAACGCTTAAGTCGCCGCGGATCGCCGCGTTAAAGTCGGTGGCGCTACCGATCGCCTTTCGTTGACCTGTCGCATGAAGCACGTCCAGAAGTTCGGGTGCTGCTTTCATCGCTTCCTGAGAGGGCAGATTTCCGAGGACGGCTCGCAAGACTGCATCCTGTGGGGCCGAACCGGCGATCGAATTTCTGAACTTGATACCGGCAGCTTCGTGAGATCCGGCCTGTGTGTCCTTAGCCGCCTGCGCGTATCGTTGCGCCAGTTCCTGGCGAACGATCTGTGCGGTTGCCTCGGGATTTTCCGCTACAAGACGCCGAACAGTGTCGGCCGCTTCAGCTTCCGAGCCGACCAGCGGCCGTTGCGGTAGGATCGCGGCCCCCGCAGCTTCGGTCGTATCGGCTGCCGCAACGCGGCCGAGCTGGCTGCCGGCGCGTGCTGCATCAAACGCTTCAGCCTTGTCTGCGATTTGCAGCAGTCGATCGCGAACGTCTGGCATCTGGTTCAGGACGTCTTCGTTATCGCGGATGGCGGTGCGCAATTTATCCAGCGACACATTGCCAGAAGCGTCCGTTGCCGCATCAAGCAATCTGGTCGTAATATTGGCGCCCATGGCTTCGCGGGCTTGCGGCGAGGCCACCGATCCGAAATTGCGAAGTTCAGACGGCGCCGACAATGAAGATGGCACATTTTCCGGGTTCATCAAAAAGCGCGAATTGAACTCATCGCGGGCGATCACTTTCCCGGCGGCTGTGTTCTGGAAAGGAGCCAGCGGCGCGCTCGCCGCATTATAAAGGTCATTTGCCTTCGCGTATTCCGGAACGGATGACAGCGCATCGTCGAGAGAACGCTGGACCTCACGCAGATATTCGACTTGCTGCATCTGGCCGCCCTGCTTCGCCGCTGTGATAAGATCACCCACGGCGCCGCGTGTCTTTTCAAGGCCAGAGACGCTGGTATCGGCTCCGCCGTCACGAAAGAGCATCGAGCGCACCGACTGCAATGCGTCCTGTGTGCCGGCGCGAGCATCAACGTTCAAGCGGTCGATAGTTTGAAGAACCTTGCGCGGATCGACCTGGATAAGATCAGGGCCGGTTCTGCTGACGAGTGAAGGCGTTTGAATATCGGCCGGCACGCCAGTCGGCTGCATCTGAGGCGCACCGGTCAATATGTTCTCGCCAGGATCAAGCCGCGTGTAGCTCGGGTTTCTGACCGTCGGCGTAACTGGCAGATCATCGACAGGAATAGTCGGAGCGGAGCGACGGGCAGCGTCATAAGCCTGGTCGGCGAGCGCGTCCCGCATGTTATCCCGACCTTGGAAGACTTTGTGAAGCTCCGGCTGAATGACCGAGCCGGCTTCCATGTCCGTCATTCGTGGCCCGGCAGCGTAGACGGCATCGGCAACGGCCTGACCTTCCGGACCCTTCTTAAGGGCGAGTTCGGCAGCCTTTGAAATTGTGGGGCCAAGCTCTGAAGGTTTTGCGCTCTGCGAGAAGATAGCATCAAGAAGAGATCCAACGGCGTTGTCGACCTGCCCTTGGCGCGCGGAAAAGAAAGGAGCGACTTTCTGACGACCGGCAGGCGATCCCTCAACGACGCGTAAGAGATCCGGAAGGCCGGTAGTGCCATTCTGCGCATGCGCAACGGCTTCCGGTCCTGATAAAGTGATGCCGGTCGAATTGTTCTGAAGTCTTGCAGCACGGTCCCAATCGATGTTTTCGGCGGGACCGAGCGCACGGCGAACGACGGCCTCCGGCGTGTTCATGGTCTTGGGCAGTACTACGGCCGCATTGCCAAGCACCGCGCCAAGAACACGCGCGTAAGGTTCGAGACGTGTTCCTTCTGTCAGCTCGCCCGCCGTTTCTGATGCTGCGCCGGGAACGGCTGCTTCTGCAACAAAATGACGAGCAGCTGCCCCGATCCCTTTTTCGGCGGCTGTTCGAAGCATGCCGGGCTGCACGAACTCGCCGATCGTTTCGGCGTACTGTCCTGCTTTTGATTGAGGGGCGTGCAGCGTGTCGTCCATCGCGCCACGCACGCTATCTTGCCCGCCGAACAGGGCGGCGTCGAATTTACCGGCGGGCGATGCTGCTCGCGCGTCCGCGATCTTCTGCTTAAGAACAGGATCAGCCGGCGGCAAGCCGAGCGCCACCCGGATAGCGTCTTCGCCTTTATCCCACACCCAGTTGCCCGCCTTTTCCCCAACTCGTCCAATGGTGACAGGCAGCATCGCCGTTTCGGCAAGCCCGCGCACGATGCCGCTTCCAAAGCTTTTGCCAACATCTGACGCCGTGCTTTCTTTGGGGGCCGCGGCCGTTGCGGCATTGCCCGGCTTGATAACGCTGAAGCCTGGCGGCAAGGCGTCCGGGCCGCCGATGACTTCGAAACCAGGAGGCAGATCATCCGCCATATGGCACCCACTTTCCGTTCTGAAGGATCATCTGCTGGCCCGTCGCCTTGTTCCCAATGATCGTTCCCTCGGCGTAATTGCTCTTTGGTGCAGCTGCGGTCGGCGCCGGATTTGTGCCCTGAGAGTTGAGCTGCTGGTTTTCTCTCATCCGGTTCGCCATTTCTGGCGGGATATCGAGGCCATTTGCAGCCATCAGTCTTGTGATCTGGTCGGCGGCCCCGCGCGAAGTGCCCTGCAAGGCTGCAAGAGCAGTGTTACGAGCGGCGGCCTTTTCTGCGATCGTCTGCGCGTCGTCGCCGGGGAGCGGAATGAAGACCCGGGCGTAGTTCTGGAACTCTTCGCGCCCGAACGCTGCGCCCGTATCAGGACGTAAGACACTCAACATAAAGTTCATCGCGTTATTGTAGAAACGTCGTCCTTCATCAGAGACCATGCTGTTGGACATCGAGATCGGTAGGACGTTTCCGGCCTTTCCGAGCATGAGTTCGAAGTCGGTGGCGCCGGGCACATAACCCTTGCCGATCGCTTCATCGATATTCGCGCTCGCTGGCGCGGCGCGATTGTAGAAAATCGCGTTTCGATCGCTGAACTCCGTCCCTTTCATTCCGATCTGATCGTTTGTCCCAATGGGCCGCGCTTTGTCGAAAACCTGGACGTTCGGCGGTACAGCAGTGCCATCAGCCGTGAAATACTGACTGTCGCTCGGCTTTCGGAAGACCTGCACCGTGCGGCCGCCGACTGAAGCCGTCCCTTCAATGAGGGCGCGCTCTGGAGAACTTGGGGCAGGAGCGCCAGTGCGCGCCGCTTCGCCGGCAGACGCCCATCGTTCGTTACCATTATCGTCAAGAACCTTCACAGGAGCTCGTTCCCCAAGGACCAGGTTTCGCAACATGTCGTCTGTGAGCAAGCCGCTGGCTGAAAGTCTCTGCCGCTCTTGTGCTTTGACCTGTTCTTCCGTCATCGGCTTAGGCTGACCGACGATCGTCCGGTTATCCGGAGTGACGACCGTTTCGCCTTGTCCGACACTGATGTTGCCCTGCACCGGTCCTGATTGCGGAACGCCGTAAAGATCGGCAACGCTTCCGGGCAATGCGGGCAGAACGGCGTCTTTTGAAATTGGACCGTAACGGGCGGCCGCAAAGGCTCTCGCATTGTCGGCGCCGTTAGTTGCGATTGCCCTTTCGTTGTCGGCTGCATTGTTAAAGCGAGAGGTGGCAGCCGAAATATCCTGCCCGCGCCGGTTCGTCGCGTCGGTAGCCGCAAAGCCGGCTGGCGTCGCACCATAATTTTGAACGCCGATCAGCGCCGAACGGGCTGACGCAGTTGGATCGCTCGGGTTGGAAAACAGCCAGCCTAGACGTTCGGCCTCTGCCTTTTTCGCGCTTGCGACGGCGTATCCTGCAAGGTCCGACCCGCTCGGCGGCGCAAAAGCAGCGGCCAGATTAGAGAAAGCGGTGCCGAGCGCGGGGTCGTTATAAAAGCGGTTCTGCTGAATGGATGACACGCCTGGACCTCACTGAATGACATGATCGTCCACCGCGGCATCTTTGGCACGATGGATCTGGAAATTTCGGAGCATGACGTTGCCGCGAGCCGATATCTCGCGTCTGCACAGGATCGCCTTCAGTTCGGCTTCGATAAGACCAATGTGAAGAAGCTGATCGAACTTCGTTTCGGAACTGCCGGGGGTGAGGAAGGACACAGCCGTAGCCATCGAGAAGGTGACATAATCCGGAGTAAGCCACTTCGACAAAGCCTCGGTTAATCGAGAGGTAGCGTCTTCAATGTTCTCCTGCAGCCGCAATACAAGGTCAGAATGCGTGTTTCGCCACTCGTCGGGCGCTTCCCACAGACTGGAAATCGTAGCTAGTCCAACAACCGCATGCATAATCGGATCGTCTCCGCAGGGGATGAGGCGGAACTGATTGAGGGCGGCGGACAGATAGTATTCAGAGAGGTTTTGATCGGACAAAGGGGCGCATCCAGAAACGTCGAAACAAGCGGCTAAGGTTTAGCTTGATTTTCGAGTTGACGTTTGCCCGGCTTGAGTAGCCGGAGTGGCTTGCGCGGTGTCACGATCTCCGCATGTCCGTGATATTTCAAGTAAATGCATAACATTCGTTGCGCATCTTTTCCAGCGAAAATGCCTCTGGCTCCTAGCTTTTTAGCGACCAAAAGTTCCAGATCGGGCAATTTTTATGTCGGGGTCAGATGCCGTTTCCGCAGACGCGCTTTGAGTGATGCCAGGGGTGTGACCCGGGCTAGGTGCGGGGCTTGGCCGGAGAAACTTGCGCGCGTTTGATAATCATGAACCGTCACTAGCTAAATAAAAAATGAAAACTGCTGCTTGACATATCGAACCATTTAAATGACACTTCAGTCATCAAACTTGGAGGTCGAGCATGTCTAACATTATCCAATTCCCCCACGTCTCGCGTTCAGTTGCTGCCGTTAATTCCGCGCAGGTTATTGAGTTAAAAAGGCGCTCACGAAAGCATGATGCCCCTAAAGTCAATGCGGCCCGCTTTGATCTCACCCGCGAAAGAGAATTGGCTTCATTGGAAGAGGCGCTGTCAATGCTTGCCGACGCCAAGGCTCGCGCTGACATGGCCGGTGTTCGCGAGTGGCGCGACGAGCTGGAAGTAATGGAAATGCACACTGACAGATTTGACGTGCGCGCACGTTGTCGCGCCGCGCTCCGTTTCAGCGTCCATTGAAGCGATCTTTTGGGTATGCCTTTATCGAACCGGCCTAATACTGGTTCGATAAGTCAGTGCTGACCACTCAAAACAGACCTATAATAATGCGACCATGTTAAGCGAACTGGAGAACTCCTTTGTTCATTAGGGCATATCTGCGGGCATCAACGTCCGATCAAGATGCGCAACGCGCGCGAGCCGATCTCGAGCGATTTGCACAAGAGCGAGGCTTATCGATTGCCTCTTGGTATTTTGAAAACGAGAGCGGAGCCAAGTTAGAGAGGCCGGAGCTTTTCCGCCTGTTACGCGACGCAAAGCCTGGAGACGTTCTTCTGATTGAGCAGGTCGATCGCCTCTCGCGATTGACGTCCGACGACTGGCAACGCCTGAGGCAGGAAATCGACGGCAGACAGATAAAGATTGTCGCTTTGGATCTTCCGACAAGCTGGCAGCTAGCAGCGCCTTCAGACGAATTTACCTCTCGCGTATTCATGGCAATCAATCAGCTCATGCTTGACGTGCTCGCTGCTGTTGCGCGGAAGGATTACGAAGACAGACGCCGTAGGCAGGTTCAGGGCATCAAGAAGGCCCAATCGCTTGGCCGCTATCAAGGTCGACCTGAAGACGCGAAAAGAAACGCTGCGATCCTCAAAATGCTGTCCGCCGGCCAAAGCTGGAACGATATCCAGGCGGCGACAGGGTGTTCACGTTCAACACTGGCGCGCCTAGCCCGCCGGCAAAAGGAAGAAGATAATCCGGCTGCCGGCATCGCGTGATCTGTCACTGACCAGGCACCGAGTTTGAAGCAGGTTGAACGGCTTTGGGCGGGAGTTCGGCAAATCTTGATTTGCGTAGCCTAAGCCGAACATCGCGAGCGAACTCTGTCTTACCCGTAAGGCTTAGCAGTACGAAATCGGTTTCGAACAGGTCAAAAATAAGATCCAGCGAAAAGCCATTCGCTGTTGCTGTCTGCGCAATCAAGGGCCCGTGGCGTTTAGGCGTCAGAATACGAAATTCGACGTCTTCGCCGGAAACATTCTCTTGGTAGCGCTTAGCCATCCCGCCGATAGCTAGATCGATCCTACTTAGATCTCTTTCTACGATGCCTGACATACGAGCCTCCGTTTGTGGAGTCTCTTTTTCAGGGATCGATGTTGCGTCTGTCAAAGCCTAACTTGACGCAAGACATTGGCAGACAAAGGCAATTTCCCAAACTACATGAGGCGTTGGCTGTTAGCTGCCTCTTTGATTTGATCAACAATAAGCTGAACGCGTGCTGCCTGGCGCCGCTGAATGTCCGCCTCTATGGAGACATTATGGAGTTCGTTTCGCAGCCAACGAGTGTAATCCTCAAGATCGCTGCAAAGTTCTCGACTGCGGTTCGATTTCGGGTCTTCCTCTGCCCACAAAACGATAAGGGCGCAGGAAGCCCCAAACGCGGCGCTTGCGAAAGCTTGCATCTTTGGGTTTGGCGAATTTCTCCCGAGACGGTCGCCGAGGCAGCTAAAAATCTTTTCGCGTGCGCCAACGAGCAAATCTAACAACTCATCTCGTTCGCTCGTGTTGAGCCGCGAAGTATTCCTATTGAAAGCAGCATTTCGTATCATGGCGATCGCATGACCTGCTGCCTCCGATACGTTTTCGCCAGCGACTGCTTCTTCAAGGAGGCTTTGCACGTGATCAAAGCGAACGGCATGATCTAGCGCCCTATCGTGTGCTGCTTGATCGAAAGGTTCAGGAGGCAGCCCGTCGTATTCTTCGTCTGTGTTCCGAAATAAGTTCATGTCTGACTTCCATAATAATAATCGGAAGGCCATCACAACGCCTTTAGGTGCGCAAAAATACTGGTTTCTGAAGTTAATAATGCGGGCTCGAGCATGTGGCTTGAAGACGCCGGATAATGTATCGTTCTCGCTCCCCGACAAATTTTTGGACCGTCCAAATGAGCGATTACGCCGCCCTTGATCTTCCGCCGGATATCGCCGCTGTAATTCGTCAAGCGCTTGAACGCGCGGGCAGCGCCGTCGAAAAACCAAGCAATGTTCTTCCGTTTCGGCGACCGACGCGCTGCCAAAAGTGATTACTGCATCGCTTAGTCGAAAATACCAGGCGTCTTCGCTTGGAAGTCACCGCCAAGTCTCTTTATCTCGGCCGATATCTCCGCGGCGGTCATCTCGTGGGCTTCCTTTCTAGCCGCTTCATCTTTGGCCGGATTGAACAGGCCAGCAACGCGGAAAAGGACGCCGGAAGCTGTAGCCCTCGCTGGCGCTGGCGCTTTTTTGTCTCGGCAGACATCAAGAGCGGCCTCATATGCTGCAAGAATGCCCTCCGTTCGGATACGGCGAAGCAGGTCGCGTTCGGTTTGAAATTCATCCATCAGCCAAAAATCCCTAAATCGTCGTCAGCACATTTTCGCAAGGTCGCTTCCAGCCGATCTATCTCGCATTGAATGACTTGGATCTCTGGATCGATCGGTGCGGGTGACGCGAAACGCAATGTCGATGCGTCGCTGCGTTCTTTTCGAGCTTGTGCGCGTCGCGTGGGAGCGCCTGGTCGATGCGCGCGCTGCCAGGCTTCATATTTTGCGCGCTGCTCATCTGTCATTGCATCCAGCCGCGCGCGCCTCTTCTTTTCCGCCTTTGCCTGGTCACGCAGCTTACGGTTCAGTTTCGCCTCGCTTTTAATGCCCGTGAACTTGGTTTTATGCCAATCGCTTCCCGAGCCGGTCAGGCCGCCGTGCCTGTGGCATCGGCCGTTTTCCATTGCGATCTGCTGGCAGGGCTCCCCGTCTCGACGGCGTTTCGCCCCGCATTTGGGCAGAAGCGGACGGACGTTGCGGCGCCAATCAAGTATTGCTTTTCGCGCCTTCGCACGTTGAACAGGAGTGTTACGCATTTCGCGGTGACCTTAGAAAGATAAGGACATTGAGGTATCGGCTAACAGGCAGGAATTTCCGCCGCGCCATTGAGGACAATTTGTCCCCGACCCGAAACGCCACGTATCGTTTTGAACTGGTCGGTTGCCTTTTCTGGTCTTGTCCCAACTGTCCCTCGCGCGCGTGGGGTAGTTTGGAAAAACAAATGCGAGGGGTAAGCAGAAGATAAGGAAGAGAGAAAGTGAGATTGAACTCTATTTCGCGTGCGCGAGGGACAGTTGGGACAAATGCAAGGTAAATCATCGTCAGACACCCCTTTGCAAAGCGCTGCGGGCTTCGACAGCCATCCGAATGTCTTCTTGCGCGCGTGCTCGCTCCTCGCGTTCGTATGCGGCACGTTCTTTGAAGCGTGTATGTACAAGTGGGTTTACCGTCCATTCAGTCGGTCCCTCAGCGGCGCGTGACTTAACCGAGATCCAGCCAGCATCTTCTAAGGATCGGGCAACCGCAAACAGCGCTCGGCGGTTTTCGGCACCTCCTAATGTTCTCACGCCTCTATAGATGTCTCGCTGCCCGAGGCTTCTAAGTTCCGGCTTGGTGAGCAAATAGCCAGCGAGCTTAAGTGCCTCAGCGTAAGCAGGATCTGGATCGAAAAATTTCGAATAGAAGGCGAGGGAGTGTCTTAGTAGAAACCGACAAAAGGCTAGCGCCCTGCGCGCGGTCGGTTGAGGCACTGGCAGTTCGCAATCAATTTCCCCCGTGCGATCAAACATGTCGACGCAATGAAAAATTAGCACGATGCGCGCTGCAATCTTTTCCATCTTTGATAGGTGGCCTTTCCAAGCGGAGCTCGAGCCTGGAAGATGCGCAAGATCTAAGGTTTGAGCATGGAAAGCGCGGAAATCGTCATACGCTGCCGGCTCCATTTTGATCGACGTCGGAAAGACGTACGTTTCGGTAGCCAGTTTTTGAAGTAGTTGCCGATACCGGTTGGCCGCCGCGCTGTCTTCCGCTTCATCTAAGGCGCATTCGCGTGCGCTATCGTCCATTATGAACAAGAACCGCTGCAGCATGCCGTCGTCTTTAAGATCATCTACGAGCGAGGCAATCTTGTCTGGCTGACTGCCTGCAATCACGCTCATAAGTGCATGTTCGGCAAAAAGAGGTTCGGAACTGACGCGGTCGACGTTGACGCTGCCGCCGTCGAACAGCCTTAGAGCCATGCTGCGGTCAGCACCGCCGTTTCGCTTGTAGGCGCCAAAGCTCTCCACAAAGCCGCTAAGCTCATCCGGCGCACGCAATATTCCTTTAGGATTTGCCGCGTGGATGCGGATCTGGCTTTCGATCGTCACGTCGTCGACAATCATGCGCCGGATCCTTGGCGTAGGCGGCTGCGCTTCCTTTTTCCTCGCTGCGGCCTTCACTTCTCGACACCATGCGGCGTGCTTTGGCAAATCCTCCTTCAGCCATTGCGCGTTGAGTTCCTGTAGGGGTTTTATGGCAGCGCTGATGATCGCCGATTTCGCGCTTCCTGGCGCTGCGACGATCGCGGTCCATAAGGAGGCAGGTTCAACGAATGTCGTGTCGTTCTGACGGACTTGGATTTTGAGCGACGAGCCTATTGCGGCTCCGATCGCAGTAATGGCCGCGGCTGCCGGAAATGCCAACGGCGTCCCCTTCCGCCGCGCTTCACTCCTAGCCCATTGGTCGACAAGTCCAGGCAGGCAGCCCGCCGGCGGATCTCGCAGATCTAAGGGCAAATCATGATTGAAAATGTCGTGAGGTTCGACGGTCGCGTCGGCCTTGTCCTCTGAAGGTCTTTGGCGGTGCCATAGCTCATGCAGCCTGACGCGTTCCTCATCAGAAATTGCAGGGAGAGGCAAACAGTAAAGCGGGTCGACTTTGCGAGCCTGCTCTATGAGGAACGAGCCCGATACGCGATCTGGCGGATGCGATTTATAGTGTTCCCATCGCTGTTCGGCGTACTCTTCGTCGTGTTTCTCCGACTTTGCGCTGAAAGCGATAAATGCCTCCAAACCATCGATGAAACCATGTGATGCGTCAAAAAATGCGAGGCCGATTGTATTGTACCCGTCCCAATGCAAGTCTTCGTTCGGGATGTTCTCTGCGACATCCATCAACTGCTCAGCCGTCCAGGCTGTCGGTGTCGTGAACTGCCCCTGTTTCCGATCTTTCGTCTGAAGGTTCGACGTTTCGGCGTCCAGTAAGATTGCAGCATCGTTGAGATCGATTTCTCGCTCTTGGTCACCGCCTATGATGCGGCATATGCGCGGGTTCTTTTCATCCTTGGTGTGCCATGAACCAGGCCAACGCAGCGGATGAGATAGAGGCGCGGCCGTAGCGTCTCCACCCACAAGTTCGGCCGCGCGCTTTCTGACGGCCTTCAGAAGGGCCTTTTCATCATCGGTTACGGCTGGGCGCTTCAGCCTCCAATAAAGGTGCAGTTTGTCCAGAAGCTCGCCGCCGGGGCCTTTCCAAATGCCTCCGGATCGGACTACCAGCGTCGCCGGTCCAAGGACGGTCTCGAGCCTTTGCTTGCCTTCGATGGGATTTACGGTGTCGAGATCAACGGCGATGGCTGGACCGGCTAAAACATCGCTTTCGCCCGATTTACCTAGTACGCTGAACAAACATACAGGCGGGCAAAACACAGAAGCATCGTCGCCGTGAAGACGCGCAGCGTCGGTAGCCGCTGACGCGATCTTGTCGATAAGTCCGTCGTCATGAGTGATTGCGCTGCGGCTGACTGTTGGGAAGTCATGGCCCTTTTTTGGCGTATTCCTGACCGCGCGTAGAACCAAACGGCCGGCTATCAGATTGCCAGCTTCGTCAACGCAGCGCTTGAAGATGACGTTGCAAAACTTCTTGATCTGATCGCGATCGGCACTTCGCTCGCTATCGTCTTTCTGAGTTGACGGCGCCGCAACGCCACATGTCGGCGCCGTATCCCGCAGACGCTCTGCACGTCTCGCGGCCAGTTGTTCGGCAAAGCTTGGTGTCCTGGCCGTCGCATCGGTATCGGCAGACGGCGGGGTCGGATTGGCCGCTCTTGATCGACCCGCAGCCCGCTGCTTTTGCAGATAATCCCACCAGGGAGAATTATCGCCCGGAGCAGGCTGAGACGCAATATTTTGAGGTTTTATTTCAGTTGTGCGTCCATATCTTGAATTCAGGGTATCCATCTGACGTTTCCATTCTTGCAATGTGATACGTTGTAACGTAACATCGCCGTTGTCTGACTTGAGCGCGCTCACGCTCGTTTTCCTTAATGCCGTTCGTCTCTATCGGGCGGGCGGCATTCTGCTTTCCAAACGGCCGGTGTTGTCGACGACAAGCCTCAATCCAGAGGGTCTCGGGCTGCGGCCATCATTCAACAAGACGTTCATGAAATGAGCTTTCTCGCTTTCCTTGATCCCTGAACATGTTTTGAATGCGCGATACCAGTTGTCTGGATCTAAAAGCGAAGCGACGTTGGACATTGGGTTTTATCCTTCCGATTGCTTGGTGACGCTAGGTTCTCACGAGCCGCAAAATGACCGCCTATTTCTGCGGTGTTATGCGGTGAGCCGCTTGCCAACGTGACCCAACGTCGCGAATACGACGGCATTGATCGATAGGCCGGGATTTGGCGTCTTCGATTTGGGAAATGCTTTGCCCTGAGCGCGCTCTTGCTCGGCTTTCAAAGCGAGGATCTCAAGATGGACTGCGGCGCTTTCAGCGTCTGAAACCGTAGGGGCCGTTGCGCTTGGGCTTTCGTTGATCTCAGCGGCGATCTCGAAGAGGCGCCCACCGGTCACCCAACTATCGAGTTTCTTTTCCGCGCCGGCTTCAGCAGTTCCAGTTCTCGCAAGCTCGTCGCGGAAGTGCTGAAACAGTCGATAGAGGAAGTCGAATTGAACGAGCAGGGCAAAGCTAATGAAAAAGAAGGCTGCGCTCTTCTCTCCTCGGTCCTGATGAGCTTCTAAGAGGGTTTTTCGATTTTCAGCATAGAAGCGAAGGAAGTCACGCCTGATGTCACGCTTCAGGTCCGTAACATCTTTCGCCCTCACATTCGGCATGTTCTCCAAAAGGATCGCGGCAGCAGCACCATAAGGGTCTGGCACGTTTTTGCTCGTAGCTGCTAACAGTGCACCTACGCGAACCAGGATCCGCCTTGCCTTCTCGGCAGCCATGGGCGAACAGCCAGCGGTCATGTCTTTATGGCGCCGGGCCTCATTCTCTAGCTCCATATGCGTGATCCGAGCGAAGATATCCGCAAGTTGGGCGGCTGCCTTGGGCGATCGGTCTACAGCGGCAGTCAATTCAGGGCGTTCGGCTTGAAGAGTAAGAGAGTGGATCGAAGCTTTCAACGCCAGCATGCGAGCCTGATAATCGCGCTTCGCTTGGCTGCTGTGTCGGTCGTCAATGAGCAGGGCGCATGGGCTTGCGTAGGGATCAAGCGCCTTCAGCGCACGAACTGCGAATCCCTCATAGCAACGAGTATGATGGACTTTGAAAGGTGCGCCGGCCGTCATTGAAAAATGTCCGTTGCCTGAGGCGAAGGAAGCGCGGGCGGCGTTGTTGCACGCCTGCCGATGATGGCGGCTTCTAGAAATGCGTCCGCGTCGATGCGACGAATCAACGTCCTACCGCCGACTTTTGCGGGACGCAGTTTTCCGGACTGCATAATGCGATAAAGGTTCGCTCTTGAGATGCCGATATAGGCTGCTGCGTCTTTGATACTCAATGCTGCCGGGGCAATAGTCATAAGAGGTGTCCTCACTGTTTGCAGTGAAGACAAGATGAGCGCCTGTTAGCTCTATTGCAACAACGCGATTTCTAAAATATTCTTAAATTTCAGTGACATACAGTCGACATACAGAAATTCAGGGAGTTATCGACAGCTCGTAAATAACTGGCGTCGTTCAAAGTTTTACGCTCAGCTCTCGCCAACAGTGCGCAAAGCCACACAATCACGAATTATTACAGTCCCTCGATAACGGGATGCAACGTGAGACTATTGGAGACGTTAGGGTGGGAATTAGGGTAAATCGGGAAAGAGAAGAAAAAGATCAATGATTTCAGAGGGAGCTGGCGGAGAGGGGGGGATTCGAACCCCCGATAGGCTTGCACCTATGCCGCATTTCGAGTGCGGTGCATTCAACCACTCTGCCACCTCTCCGCGGCTGGTTGACGCCTTGTGTGGCGCGGGGGCTTCATAGCGAGCAATTTGCAGGCTGGCAAGATCAATTTGCAAACTTCGTGCCATTGTCGCCTTGACAGTCTAAAGGCCCTCGCGTATCAGCCGTGCACGATAAATGCGGTGTAATCCGTATCGTCTCTTTCGCGCCTTCGTGGCGTGGATTTTCGCCGGCAGAAGTCTCACGCGCAAGCATCGATTTTTCTGCTCAACTCCGACTGAACAAGAAGCCGGCCCTTTGCTTTGCAAATGAGAGCCGGAACGAACATGAAAGGATAAAAAAATGTTCGCAGTCATCAAAACCGGCGGTAAGCAGTATCGCGTCGCGGCAAACGACGTGGTCACCATCGAAAAGCTCGATGCAGAAGCTGGCCAGACCGTTGAATTCAATGAAGTTCTCGTGATCGGCGTCGGCGCCGACGCATCCATCGGCGCGCCATTCGTCGCCGGTGCTTCCGTCAAGGCTGAAGTCGTCGAACACAATCGCGGCAAGAAGGTTATCGCCTTCAAGAAGCGTCGTCGTCAGAACTCCAAGCGTTCGCGCGGTCATCGCCAGCATCACACGGTCGTCCGTATCACGGACATCGTGGCAGCGAAGTAACGGGTTTTTCGGGTTAAGGTTTAAGGAGAACACCAATGGCACACAAAAAAGCTGGCGGTTCATCGCGTAACGGTCGCGATTCCGAGTCCAAGCGCCTTGGCGTAAAGAAGTTCGGCGGCGAAGCCGTCATTCCAGGCAACATTATCGTGCGTCAGCGCGGCACGAAGTGGCATCCGGGCGTCAATGTCGGCCTCGGCAAGGACCACACGATTTTTGCGCTTACGGCAGGCAATGTGAACTTCCGAACGAAGGCCAATGGTCGCGTGTACGTGTCTGTAATGCCGAAAGCCGAAGCAGCGGAATAAGCCGGTAGCGCTTTAAAACAGCCGGCGTCTCATCGACCCGGCTGACCGCATCAGGATCAGTCCAGAAAAAGGGGAGATGGGGCGCCATCTCCCTTTTTTTCGTCCAACAAGGAGGACTGACTATGCAAGGCGAATTATTGAGGGAAGACCAATCACGGTCTTCCGAACCGCGGCCAAGTCCGCAGCGGTCAAGGACCGATTGCCCCGTTTTATTATCGGAACGGCTCGTCATGCGCGCCCCGCATGTTGAAGATATCGACGCCCTTGCCCATCTCGCGAACAATGCCAAAGTTGCCACCATGGTATCGCGTATGCCGCATCCCTACACGGCCAAAGATGCTGCCGATTTCGTGCGTCGCACGAAAAATGGCGAGATTGGCAAGTGCGTCTATGCGATCACGACGGCTTCCAACGGCGCTTTCATCGGATGCTGCGGTGTCGAGCCTCACGCAGACGATCGGACTGTCGAAATTGGCTATTGGCTGGGCGAGCCCTATTGGAACCAAGGTTTCATGACGGAGGCCTGCCATGCGCTGGTCGATATGGTGTTCAGAACGCGTCCCCATGTCGAGCAGATCGACGCACGGTGCCGTGTCATGAATGTCGCGTCGAAGCGGGTCATCCAGAAGTGCGGTTTCCAGTTTCAGGGATCGGGGCTTGTTCCTTCGCTGGCTCTGGGCGGCCGGGTTCCGGTCGAATGGTATAGGCTCGATCGCAAGACCTGGATCTCGCTGAGAAGCTGGGGGAGCCTGTCATGAGCGCTGCCGTTGCTGAAAGACCTAAGGTCATGGGAAGCGCTCCAGGCGCGGTCCCGGTCATTGTCACCGAGCGTCTGGTTCTGCGTCCGCACCGCATGAGCGATGCGGACGCCATAACGCAGTCGCTGTCCGATTTTGCCGTCACGCGCATGCTTTCGCGCGTGCCGGTCCCCTATCACCGCCAGGATGCTCTCGACTGGCTGGTGCCGGTTACCTCGGGCGTCGTCAGCGATTGGTATTTTGCCATCACGCAGGGTGATGACGCTCATATCGGGACGGTTGGGATCGATCTCAGGCGTGGCCGTTGGCATCTTGGTTATTGGTTGAACCGCTATTACTGGGGTCGTGGCTATATCACCGAGGCGGCTGCGGCGGCGTTGGAGCGGTTCTCGCGCCGTATGCCGCAGGTGGCCGTTCATTCAGGCGTCTTTACCGATAACCCGGCATCGCTCAAGGTGCAGGAGAAGCTAGGGTTCCGGATGACGGGCTGCGTCGAAACCTTCAGTTTTGCACGCAATACCATGGTTCCCATGGTGGAAACGGTGCTGCAGCCGGGCGACCTGCGGATGCCGGTAAAAGCCTGATTTTATCTTTGAGTGCCGCGGCTTGCGCCGCGGTCCTCGTTTTGCGATTGATCCGCGGCAGGTCTTGTCGCTCGCAAATCGCACGAAACCTTTGACCTGCGGTGCAAGCGCCTATATCGAGTGTGCCGAAAACTGGCGCATATTGCGACCGATCGATGGATGTAACATGAAATTTCTCGACGAAGCCAAGGTCTATATTCGCTCGGGCGACGGCGGCGCCGGCGCGGTCTCCTTCCGGCGCGAAAAATTCATTGAATTCGGCGGTCCCGATGGCGGCGATGGCGGGCGTGGCGGGGATGTCTGGGTTGAGGCCGTCAATGGCCTGAATACCCTGATCGATTTTCGTTATCAGCAGCATTTCAAGGCCAAGATCGGCACGCATGGCATGGGCCGAAACCGGACGGGCGCAAATGGCGAAGATGTCACGCTCAAGGTGCCGGTCGGAACGCAAATTTTTGAAGAAGACCAGGAAACGCCGATCTGCGATTTAACAGAAGAGGGGCAGCGCTTCCTTCTGGCGCGCGGCGGCAATGGCGGCTTTGGAAACGCGCATTTCAAATCCTCGGTCAATCAGGCGCCAGATTGGGCCAATCCTGGCCTTGAAGGCGAAGAAAAAACCATCTGGCTGAGACTGAAGCTGATTGCCGATGCAGGTCTTGTCGGATTGCCCAATGCCGGTAAGTCCACCTTCTTGGCTTCCGTCACCCGTGCACGGCCGAAAATTGCCAATTATCCCTTTACCACGCTTCATCCCAATCTGGGCGTTGCGACCGTCGACGGACAGGAATTCGTATTGGCCGATATTCCAGGGCTTATCGAAGGGGCGCATGAGGGCGTCGGTATTGGCGATCGCTTTTTGGGACATATCGAGCGCACGCGCGTGCTGCTTCACCTTGTCTCCGCTCAGGAAGAAAAGGTCGGTAAAGCCTACCAGACCGTGAAGAACGAGCTGGAGGCATATGGCGAGGACTTGATCGAAAAGCCTGAGATCGTGGCGCTCTCCCAGATCGATGTCATCGATGAGGCTACGCTTAAGAAGAAGACCAAAGAGCTGGCTAAAGCTTGTGGCAGAACCCCGTTTCAGATTTCGGCAGCGACGGGCGCCGGCATGACCGAGGTTTTAAGAGCCCTGCGCGACATCATCGTTGAGGCAAAGGGCGAGGGCGAAAAGCAGAAGAAGCTGAAGATCCGCCATCGCGATGCCGTCGATGAGGATGCGCAAGAAGGCGGGGTCGATGACTAGCCGCAAGCCCCTTGCCCGTCATCGCCGAATCGTCATCAAGATTGGCTCTGCCCTTCTTGTCGATCGCAAAAGCGGAATGAAGGCGTCTTGGCTGGAGGCCATGTGCGCCGATATTGCTTCGTTGAAGCAGCGAGGCGCCGATGTTCTCGTGGTTTCCTCGGGAGCAATTGCGCTCGGGCGCACTGTTCTCGACCTTCCTGCCGGCGCGTTGAAGCTTGAGGAAAGCCAGGCGGCGGCTGCGGTCGGGCAGATTGCGCTTGCGCGGGCATGGTCCGAAGGACTTTCGCGGCACAGCATCGTCGCGGGTCAGATTCTTTTGACGCTTGGCGACACGGAAGAGCGCCGCCGCTATCTCAACGCACGCGCCACGATCAACCAGCTTTTAAAGATCGGCGCGGTGCCGATCATCAACGAAAACGACACGGTCGCGACCAGCGAAATCCGCTACGGGGACAATGACCGACTGGCGGCACGCGTTGCAACGATGACGGGCGCAGACCTTTTGGTGCTCTTGTCGGATATCGACGGGCTTTATACAGCGCCGCCACATCTCGATCCGGCTGCACAATTTCTGGAAACCATTGCAACCATTACGCCCGAGATTGAAGCCATGGCCGGCGGCGCGGCTTCAGAACTGTCACGAGGCGGTATGCGCACGAAGATCGAAGCCGGAAAAATTGCAACCGGGTCGGGATGCGCGATGATTATAGCATCGGGCAAGCCGGATGCACCGCTATCGGCGATCGAAAACGGTGCGCGTTCATCCTGGTTTGCACCATCGGGTACGCCCGTGACAGCGCGCAAGACCTGGATTGCCGGTCAACTTCTGCCGGCAGGCGAATTGCATCTGGACGAAGGCGCGGTTGCTGCCCTTAGTGCTGGCAAGAGCTTGTTGCCCGCAGGGGTTCGTGCCGTGGTCGGCGCTTTTCATCGCGGCGATACGGTTGCGATTTTATCGCCCGAGGGAAGGGAGATCGCGCGTGGCCTTGCCAGCTACGACGCGGACGAGGCGCGTCAAATTGCAGGCCGCAAATCCAAGGAGATCGAAGCGATTCTCGGCTATGCCGGACGTGCGGCCATGGTCCACCGCGACGATATGGTTATGACGGCACCTGCAGCCTCCTCATCGAAACGGCAAGAAGAGACGAAAGCCCATGCTTGATACCGTTGCCCAGCGCTCCGACATCGATACTTTGATGAACGAGATTGGCCGTGAGGCCAAAGCAGCGGCGCGACCTCTTGGCTTTGCCTCGACCGATGCAAAGAACGCGGCTCTTGAGGCCATGGCTGAGGCCGTGCTTGCAAACAAGGCGGCGATCCTTGCTGCCAATGCTGCGGATCTGAAGGACGTCGAAAGCAGCGACATGGTTGCCTCCTTTGTCGATCGGCTGACACTGACGGAAAAGCGCATCGAAGACATCGCGGCTGGCATCCGGGCCATTGCTGCCTTGCCGGATCCCGTCGGAGCGGTCATTGCGGATTGGGGTCGGCCCAATGGTCTGCAGATCGAGCGCGTAAGAACGCCACTCGGCGTCATCGGCGTTATTTTCGAAAGCCGGCCCAACGTGACGGCCGATGCGGGAGCGCTGTGCCTTAAAGCCGGCAACGCTGTTATCCTTCGCTGTGGGTCGGACTCGCGCCGGTCCTCTGCCGCGATTCACGAATGCCTGGTGACGGGGCTCAAAAAGGCCGGCCTTCCTGAACATGCAATACAGCTGGTTCCGGTGGCGGATCGCGCTGCAGTCGGCGCCATGTTGCGCGGGCTCGATGGCGCAATCGATGTCATCGTTCCGCGCGGCGGCAAGAGTCTGGTCGGACGGGTTCAGAGCGAAGCACGCGTTCCGGTTTTCGCCCATCTTGAGGGGCTTTGCCATCTCTATGTCGATGCTTCGGCCGATCTCACCATGGCGCGCGACATCGTCGTCAACGCCAAAATGCGCCGGACCGGTATCTGCGGCGCGGCAGAGACGTTGCTGATAGATCGAAACGATGCAGGTCGCCTGCTTGCTCCGCTCGTCGAGGCCTTGATCGCGGCTGGCTGCGAGGTGCGCGGCGCAAAGGATGTTTGCGCGTCTGTCTTGGGCGTCGCGCTTGCAAGCGAGGATGATTGGCGCACGGAATATCTCGACGCGATTATCTCCGTGGCTCTTGTCGACGGGATCGAAGGGGCCATTGCGCATATCGGGGAATATTCCTCGCATCATACCGAGGCTGTGATCGCTGAAGATCCTAAGGTGGTTGACCGTTTCTTTCGGGAAGTCGATTCTGCGATCCTGCTGCATAATGCCTCCACCCAGTTTGCCGATGGCGGCGAATTCGGCATGGGTGCTGAGATTGGTATTGCAACCGGGAAAATGCACGCACGCGGGCCAGTCGGCGTCGAACAACTGACTTCCTTCAAATACCGTGTGCGAGGCAATGGACAGATTCGGCCCTGACCTCGAAACGGAGCGGCCACCAGCCGCCTATCTGCGCATGCCGCATGTCGAGCGCGGCATGGTGGTTGGGCTGTTCGGCGGTTCTTTCAATCCGCCGCACGAAGGCCATGCCCTGGTGGCGGAAATTGCGATTCGGCGCCTTGGCCTTGACCAACTTTGGTGGATGGTGACGCCCGGCAATCCGCTGAAAAGCAAGCGCCACCTGAAATCGTTGCGCGAGCGGATCATTTTGAGCGAAGCCATCGCCAAGGATCCAAAAATCAGAGTGACGGCCTTCGAGGCCGAACTCGGTGTCAGCTATACCGCTCATACGTTAAAATGGGTAAAGCTGCGCAATCCACATGTTCATTTCGTCTGGATCATGGGCGCCGACAGCCTTGCCGGGTTTCATCGTTGGCAACGGTGGCAGGAGATCGCTCAGACGTTCCCCATTGCCGTCATCGACAGGCCAGGATCGACTTTGTCCTACCTGTCATCCCGGATGGCAAAGACTTTTGGGTTCGCGAGGGTGGATGAGGACGATGCAGCGGTCTTATGGAAAAAGAAAGCGCCTGCCTGGACTTTTATCCACGGTCCGCGGTCGCAGCTGAGTTCAACGGCTATCCGAAATGGCTTTCTTGAGAAATAGCTGAGGGGCTGCCGATTCGCGCTCTTCTGCATGCGTAAGCGCCTCAGCCAGTGGGCACGCTTAAGACGACAGATCCCTGAAACCAAACAAAAAATAAAGCCCGACGGGGGAGGATCCGTCGGGCTTTTAAACTTGATCGACAACTGGGAGGAGGAGATGTCATCGATCTCATCGAGCAGCTTTGGGAGGAGGAGATCGCTGCGTCGATGGTTGTTTTTACCATATCCTGTCTCGGAAAGAAGATCAGAAGTCGCAAGTCAGCTATGCACTCAGTGCAAATCCCGATCGGGCGCTGCCTATTTGTTATTCGTTAAGAGAAAGTAAATTCTCTCGCCGGGCGCCCCACTGCTTATTGGTTCGTGGTGGTCAAGCGAATGATAGAACGCTTCAGTGTGGACCTCTCGCCTTTCGGATGATTCGCGATATATTCGCTCGGATATTTCGGCTGGAGATCATCATGTTACGTTCTGTGTTTTACCGCTGCGCCAGCATCTTTCTTGCGCTCATGGTTGTGTGCTGCAGACCTGCCTTTGCCAGCGACAAGATTACCGTTTTCGCGGCGGCCAGCCTCAAAAATGCATTGGATGCAGCCAATGTGGCCTGGGACAAAAAGACTGGGGTCTCAGTCGTTTCCTCCTATGCCGCAAGTGGTCCGCTCGCAAAGCAGATCGAGGCGGGGGCACCGGCCGATGTTTTCATTTCGGCGGACCTCGATTGGATGGATTATCTTGCCCAGAAAAACCTCCTGCAGAACGCAACGCGCTCGAACCTGCTGGGTAACGAGCTTGTTCTGATCGCACCGAAATCGACATCAAAGCCAGTCAAGATCGACAAGACGCTTGATCTTGATGGGCTGCTTGCCGGAGGGCGGCTGGCGATCGGCGAGCCAAAATCGGTGCCTGCGGGGAAATACGCCCAGGCTGCCCTGCAAAGTTTGGGTCTTTGGGAAAAGATCAGGGATAGGACCGCCAATGCTGAAAGCGTGCGTGCCGCTCTTGCCCTCGTCTCCCGCGGCGAGGCACCTTATGGGATCGTCTATCGGACCGATTCAGCAGCAGATCCGGGCGTTGCGATTGTCGGAACTTTCCCTGAAGGCTCCTATCCGCCGATCGTCTATCCAATCGCGCTTCTTGCCGACAGCAAGAACGAGAAAGCCAAGGCTTACGTTGATTTCCTGAAATCGGCAGAGGCGCGCCAGTTTTTCACCGCGCAAGGTTTCACGATCCTGGAATAATGGTACTGGGTAAGCCCAGGCGGAGATGGGAACTGGGGCTCGCGCGCCTTTCACCTTGCGTTGGAGTTGTGGCCAATGGATTTCTCCATCAGTAGCGAAGAGTGGACGGCCATTGTGCTCAGTCTGCGCATTGCTGTCACGGCCACGCTGGTGAGCCTTCCCTTTGGCCTTGTCGTTGCGCTTGTCCTCGCGCGGGGCCAGTTCTGGGGAAAATCGCTTCTGAACGGGCTGGTTCACTTGCCGCTCGTTCTTCCTCCCGTCGTCACCGGCTTTATCCTGCTGATCCTTCTTGGCCGGCGCGGCCTTATCGGCAGCTTCTTACACGACCACCTCGGTATCGTCTTTGCGTTCCGCTGGACCGGCGCAGCTCTCGCTTGCGGCATCATGGGATTTCCGTTGATGGTCCGCAGCATGCGTCTGTCGCTCGAAAGCGTGGACCGAAAACTGGAAGAAGCGGCCTGTACCCTCGGGGCCAATCGAGCGGTTGTTTTTTTCACGGTAACGCTTCCGCTGATCCTGCCAGGCGTCATTGCCGGAATGATCTTGTCTTTCGCAAAGGCAATGGGGGAATTTGGCGCCACCATTACCTTCGTCTCCAACATTCCGGGCGAAACACAGACCTTGGCGTCCGCAATTTATACTTTGACCCAGGTTCCTGGAGGCGATGCGGCGGCAATGCGCTTGACCCTCGTCGCCATCATCATTTCCATCGGCGCTCTTCTGGCCTCCGAGGCCATTGCAGGATTTGCTAGCCGCAGGATCGAGGCGCAATGACGCTCTTCGTTGACGTCGATCACCGCTTGGGCACGTTTAGCCTGAAAGCCAGTTTCACGTCTGAAGGCGGGGTTACAGCACTTTTCGGGCGTTCCGGCTCAGGTAAGACATCACTGGTCAAGACGATCGCCGGCCTTATTCGTGCGAAGAACGCTCGCATCGAGTTGGAGGGAGATGTTCTCGAAGATACGCAGGCCGGTCGGTTCGTTCCCGCCCATCGCCGCCGCTTCGGCTATGTCTTTCAAGAGCCGCGTTTGTTTCCGCATCTTTCGGTGCGCCGCAACTTGACCTATGGGCGATGGCTTTCGCCGAAGGGCGAGCGCGTAGCCGATCCGGATCAGGTCATTGCCATTCTCGGCATCGAGCCGCTTTTGGATCGTATGCCGGCTAAACTGTCGGGCGGCGAGAAACAGCGGGTTGCGATCGGCCGTGCTTTGCTGTCCTCCCCGCGCATGCTGCTCATGGACGAGCCTTTGTCGGCGCTCGATGAGACACGCCGCGCTGAAATCCTGCCTTACCTCGAACGGTTGCGCGACGAGACGCGCCTTCCGATGATCTATGTCAGTCACTCAATCAGCGAAGTCGCGCGACTGGCCGATCGGGTTATTTTGATGGATCATGGCACCGTAGAGGCGGTTGGCAGCCCGGAGGAAGTTCTTAGCCGAGCCTCATCTTTCGAAGGCGGGCGCCAATCGGGTGTCGTGCTGGAAGGTCGGGTCGTTTCCATGGACCCGGCAAATGGTCTTGCTTCCGTTCGTCTAAGAACGGCGACGCTTGTTGTTCCAGCAAACGGACTTTCGAGTGATCGAAAGGTACGTCTTCACATTCCTGCGCGCGATGTCATGTTGGCGACCCTTCGTCCCGAAGGGCTCAGCGCGCTCAACATCCTGGAGGGTCGGATCGTCGAAATATCCAAGATCGATGATGCTGCCGCCAATGTTAAGGTCGATTGTGGAGGAGATGTAGTGACTGCCCGAATCACCGCCTATTCCGCCGAGCGACTTTCTCTCGCACCCGACAAAATCGTGTTTGCGATTATCAAGACGGTCGCTATCGAACGGTAACGCAACGGCGGCGCAGATCAGTCTTGGCCTTGATTGCGATCTTTTGGCGTCGCAGCTTCATGCTTTGAGGTGCTTGACGCCAGCCAAGCGAGGTCGTCCGCCAGGGCTGCACGCATCCTGTCTTCCATCGCGCGAAAGCGCAGGATCAATTCTTCGCCGAACGGTGTCAGACTTGCACGACCGCCGCGATCGCCGCCTCGCTGACGTTCGACCACTGACATCAGAAACATCCGGTTCATCTCCGCCACAAGAAGCCAGGCGCGTCTGTAAGACATGTCCATGGCGCGGCCAGCCGCCGCGATCGAACCGGTCTGCCGGATGTGCTCCAGAAGTTCGATTTTGCCGTGACCGAGGCGCGTTTCGAAAGGAAAATCGATCCGTAAAACCGGTTTAAGAGAAGAATGGCTTTGATCATCCATGGGAGCACTTATTCCAAGCCGCGAACTACAGAGCATTTTGAACGTTGGAGACGTTCGTTTCCTGGCGCACGAACCAGCTTTATCTTTTTCCCGGTCTTGAAACCTTAATGATTCGGTGCCTATCTTACTATTGATTTGGCAAGCCAGATCAACGATGTGCATGTTTTGTCATTCCGAGAAAGGGAAAGCACTGACAACAGTACACGCCAAGGGAAGAACGCCGAGCGTTGTCCCAACGAGCCCGGAACGTGGCGCCGATGCCGCCGCCCGCGCTCTTGCCACTGTCCTCGCCAGCCTCGAGGACTCGAAAGCTGAAGATATCGTAACCATCGACATAGCCGGCAAATCTGCTCTCGGAGACTATATGGTCATCGTCTCCGGAAGATCGAACAGGCACGTCCTTGCTATAGCCGACCGACTTCTGACCGATTTGAAGGAAGAAGGTCTTGGCTCTGCCCGTGTTGAAGGGCAGGAGAGCGCGGACTGGATACTGATCGATACTGGCGACGTCATCGTGCACGTTTTTCGTCCAGAGATCAGGGAGTTCTACAACATCGAAAAGATGTGGGCTGCTCCCGACGTCGACGGTCAAACACTGCACTAGCTCCATGCATCCAAGCGGATGCACAATCGACGCGATGTCCAGAGATACACATCAGGGTTTCCGAAAATCCATTCTGATTTTCGGGCCGATGCTGTAAGGCGTGCAATAGGCTGCGCACATATGGTCGGCAAGGATTGACGTTAACCCATGCGTATTACTGTTTTTGCTGTAGGGCGGCTGAAATCCGGTCCTGAGAAAGATCTTGCGGGCCGCTATTTCGACAGGCTTTCAAAATCGGCCGCACCACTCGGCCTTGAGTTCGTGCGCGTCATTGAAGTGGCCGAAAGCCGCGCCGGCAATGCTGAGACACGTAAACGGGAAGAGGCCGTCATGCTGCGCAAGGCGTTGCCGGATGGAGCGGTTCTTGTTCTTTTGGACGAACGCGGAAAGGCGATGGACAGCGAGGCCTTCGCTCGCACGATCGAGACCTATCGCGACCAAGGCAAACGGGACCTGATGATTGCGATCGGCGGTGCCGACGGTCTTGACCTGTCTCTCCATGATGAAGCCGATGCCAGCCTCTGTTTCGGCAAAATGACGTGGCCTCATCAGATCGTGCGTATCTTGCTGGGAGAACAGCTTTATCGCGCTACCACCATCCTCTCCGGCCACCCGTATCATCGCGCATGATTCAAGGTGTAACCCTCACGCGAGCGTGTGTTGCTTTGTGCGCCGTTCTTCTGCAAACTTTCTGGAAATATCAGGCAAATCAGCTTAGGTTCCGCCCGATCATTGACGAAATTTGCCCGACCTGATGACGAGAACTGCCTTGAAGCGAAAGCGCCTGAACATGCCGGCAGTCAACGCGGGCATCGGCGCGGCCGTCGTTATGTTTTACCTGACGGGCATTGTTCATGCGCAGGAGGCGCCGGCGGGTAGTGTTTCGTCACCTGCGACGGCTCCGGTCAATGATGCGGCACCTGCGGCAAATCCGGTGCCGCCGCCCGATCCGGCGGCAGAGCTTGCCAAGAAGAGGGACGAGACGCGGGCTGAGCTCGATACCCTGTCGAAGACGATCACGGTCTCTTCGACGAAGATGGCCGAGCTGCAAAAGAGCATCAGCGACCTCGACAAGAGCACGGCCAGTATTCGTCAGGCTCTGATCGAGTCTGCGGCGCGGCGCAAGGAATTAGAAAAGCAGATCAATGACAGCGAGAAAAAGCTGGCCGAACTTGGCGTAAAGGAGGATGCGATCCGTCGCTCGCTGCACGAAAGGCGTGGTTTGCTGGCCGAGGTGTTGGCGGGCCTGGAGCGCATGGGGCGCAATCCGCCGCCCGCGCTTCTAGTGACACCCGATGATGCATTGGCTTCGGTTCGCAGCGCGATCCTGCTTGGTGCGGTGGTCCCGGGGATGCGCAAGGCAACGGAAAAGCTCGCCGACGATCTCGCCAGCCTCAGCGCGTTGAAGACGGCGAGCAACGACGAGAAGACCAAGCTGACCGCGACAGTGACGAACAGCCTCGAAGAAGAACGGCGCATGGATCTTCTTCTGAGCGAAAACCAAAAGCTTGGTGATACCAATACGGCTGAGCTGGAAGCTGAACGCCAGCATTCCGAAGAGTTGGCTGCCAAAGCCTCGAGCCTGCAGGAATTGGTCGGCTCCATGGAGACGCAAATTGCTTCCGTCCGCCAGGCCGCCGCTGCGGCGCGTCAGGAGGAGGAAAGTCGCCGGTTTTTAACGCAGGAGCAGCGCGACAAAGCGCGCGAACTTGCCGAGAGCGGCGTGCCTGATAAAAACCGCATTGCGCCAGCATATCCGTTTGGTCAACTCAAGGCAAAGCTGGAGCTGCCTGTGGCAGGCGATATTCTGCGACAGTTCGGCGATGCCGACGGGACCGGACACGAGGCGATGGGCATGACGATCGGAACAAATGCCGAGACCGTCGTGACCGCACCTGCTGACGGGCTTGTGGTGTATGCCGGAGCTTTTAGAAGTTATGGACAGATGGTCATTCTGGACGCAGGAGACGGCTACCACGTCGTCATGTCAGGAATGGAGTCTATTACTGCGCGCCAAGGCAAGTTCGTCTTCGCGGGTGAGCCGATCGCGACCATGGGTGCGAAAAGAGTAGCAAGCGCAACGGCATTGGCGCTGGAAACCGATCGGCCAACACTTTACATTGAATTCAGAAAAGACGGAAAACCGGTCGATTCCCGACCGTGGTGGACCTTAAAAGACATTGGAAGGGCACGTAATGATTCGTAAGGCTTCGCTTGTTGTGGCCGGCGCATTGATGGGAGCGACGGCCACTGCCGCGATCTACTCGGCCGTCGTGCCAGCGGAAGCGGCGGGAGCGTCCACCTACAAAGAGCTTTCTATTTTTGGTGACGTCTTCGAGCGCGTCCGCGCGCAGTATGTTACGCCGCCGGATGAGAACAAGCTGGTTGAATCGGCCATCAATGGCATGCTGTCCTCTCTGGATCCGCATTCCAGCTATATGAATGCCAAAGATGCCGAGGACATGCGCTCCCAGACCAAGGGTGAGTTTGGCGGTCTAGGAATTGAAGNCCGCCGGATGAGAACAAGCTGGTTGAATCGGCCATCAATGGCATGCTGTCCTCTCTGGATCCGCATTCCAGCTATATGAATGCCAAAGATGCCGAGGACATGCGCTCCCAGACCAAGGGTGAGTTTGGCGGTCTAGGAATTGAAGTCACCATGGATAACGACATGGTGAAGGTGATCACGCCGATCGATGATACTCCTGCGGCCAAGGCTGGCGTTCTGGCGGGCGATTATATTTCGGAAATCGACGGTCAGTCGGTGCGTGGTGTGAAGCTGGAAGACGCCGTCGAAAAGATGCGCGGCCCGGTCAACACGCCAATCAAGCTGACCCTGATCCGTAAGGGCGCTGACAAGCCGATCGAAGTTACGATCGTTCGCGACATTGTTGCGGTACAGGCGGTCAAGTCGCGGGTCGATGATGATGTTGGCTACCTGCGCATCATTTCCTTCACCGAGAAGACGTACCCGGATCTCGAAAAGGCAATCAAGAAGATCAAGGAAACAGTCCCTGCAGATAAACTGAAGGGTTATGTCCTCGATCTACGCCTCAATCCGGGCGGCCTCTTGGATCAGGCGATCGATGTTGCCGACGCAGTCCTCGATCGTGGCGAAATCGTCTCGACGCGTGGGCGCAATCCCGACGAGACGCGCCGGTTCAATGCAACCCCTGGCGACCTGACGGATCACAAGCCGATCATCGTCCTCGTCAATGGTGGCTCTGCATCGGCATCGGAAATCGTTGCCGGCGCACTGCAGGATCTACGCCGCGCCACCGTTCTTGGAACGCGTTCGTTCGGCAAGGGCTCCGTCCAGACGATCATTCCGCTCGGCGAAAACGGCGCGCTTCGTCTAACCACGGCGCTCTACTACACGCCATCAGGTCGCTCGATCCAGGGAACCGGCATTACGCCGGATATCAAGGTCGACGAGCCGTTGCCGGATGAGCTCAAGGGCAAGCTGGTGACCGAGGGCGAATCGAGCCTGCGCGGTCACATCAAGGGCCAGAGCGAAACGGATGAGGGCTCGGGTTCTGCTGCCTATGTTCCGCCGGATCCGAAGGACGACGTTCAGCTGAATTACGCTCTCGATCTTCTGCGCGGAAAGAAGACGGATCCGTCCTTTCCACCAAATCCTGAGAAGGCCGTGGTGACGAAGTAAATCGTCGGAAGGAATGTGATTTCTCAAAGGGGTCGGATAATTTTCGGCCCCTTTTTCGTTTCACGAGCTTTTGTCAAGCTTGGTGCTAGCTGACCGTTTTATCTGTCGATATGCGGCACTTGAACCTTCGCTCGAGTGTCGACCCACTGACATGAGATCGAGAACTGAGCGCGATATCTCTCGATCCCGTTGAAAAGAGTAATTGGGTATATGATTTCCGGAGCAGGCCGACTTGCCGAATGATCTCCACACTCCTCTGCGCGGCAGACCCTCTCCGCGTCGTCGGCCAGATTTTCTGAAGGCGGGCAGACTGCTTGCCTGTCTATGCCTCGTTTCCGTTGGCGCTTTTTCCATCTACACCACCACGCGCGACAATGGGCTTTCAAATGTCCCGGGAGTGGTGACAGGCATGCCGAAGGCACCCGAGAAGGCTGCTGTCCCTGATAGTGCCGACACTCAGCCTGCGGACGCCGCCCAGATCGCGCGCGCAGACCGCGCCTCTGGTGCCAACGTGACGACCACGGTCAATGGTGATGGCTCTGTTGTGACTATGTATCGCCCCCGAACGCGGGACGACAACGGCCCGGTCTTGATCGATGCGATGCAGATCGGGCAGGATCCTCAGGTTGCGGCCATCCCAAATGAGACGCTTCTCGAAGATACGCCAGCCGGAAGACTGCCCGTTGTCGGGCCGGATGGACGTCGCTCCATGGACCAATATGCTCGCCCGCCGTCGGACAATGGAGGCACGCGCATTGCCATCGTCGTCAGTGGTCTTGGGCTCAGCCAGACCGGCACGCAAAGAGCGATCAAGCTTCTACCTGAAGAGGTAACGCTTGCCTTCGCTGCCAGCGGCAATAGTCTGCAACGCTGGATGCAGCAGGCACGCCAGTCGGGTCATGAGATATTGTTGCAAGTACCCCTTGAGCCCTTTGACTATCCGGCAAACGATCCCGGGCCGGGAACGCTTCTGACGAAAAAGCCGACATCAGCCAATCTTGAGGCGCTGCATCGTGCTATGGGCGCGATCACGAATTACACTGGCATCATGAATTACCAAGGCGGGCGGTTTCTTTCGATGCCGGACGTCATGGCGCCTGTGATGAACGATATTGCAAAGCGCGGCCTGCTTTTTCTCGACGATGGATCCTCGGCAAGTTCCAAGACGGCGGACGTAGCAAAGGCGACATCCCTGCCTTATGCTTTTGGCGACGTACAACTGGATACAAAGCTCGATGCGGGTGCTATTACCGCCAAGCTTGACGAGCTGGAGCGCGTCGCGCGCGCTAAAGGAACGGCCATCGGCGTTGCTTCTGCTTTTGACGAAAGCGTGGATGCGATCGCCAGTTGGTGTGAAGCGGCAAGCCTGCGCGGAATAGAAATTGTTGGGGTTGCGGCATTGGCCAAAGATCCCGCTAAGCCTTGAAGAGGAAGCGATGAGCGGAAAAGCGATCAGTGCCGAAGACCTTCCTTACCGGCCGTGTGTCGGTGTTATGGTGCTGAATAACAAGGGCCTTGTCTGGGTTGGACGGCGCTTGAGCGTCAATAACTCGGAAGCGGATGGAACGCCGCAGCTTTGGCAGATGCCGCAAGGCGGCATTGATGACAACGAGGATCCGCTTGAAGCCGCTTATCGCGAGCTTTACGAGGAAACCGGCATAAAAAGCGTGACGCTGCTTGGTGAAACGCGTGACTGGATCAATTATGACTTGCCGCCGCAGCTAATCGGCATTGGCCTCAAGGGAAAATTTCGCGGGCAGACGCAGCGATGGTTTGCCTTTCGGTTCGACGGTGACGAGAGCGAGATCGCGATCAACCCGCCGCCGGGCGGCCATGATGCCGAATTCGATGCCTGGGACTGGAAGCCGATGGCAAAGCTTCCTCAACTCGTCGTTGCTTTCAAGCGTGATGTCTATGAGCGCGTCGTTGCCGAGTTCAAGAACCTTGCCGCGTGAGGGCAACAATGCTTCCGTGAAAGTGACGAAGCGTTGGCAAGACCGAATTCTTTTGATTGACATTCATTCCATAAGAAGCCCCGCAGATGTTGGCTGCAGGGCTTTTCCGGCAAGGCCGGTTATTCGGCTTCGTTGGCTGAGTCGGCGTTGAGCTGACCGTATTTCTGCTCGCCGATTTTGCCAAGCAGCTCCAGTTGGGTTTCGAGGAAGTCGATATGGCCTTCCTCGTCCATCAACAATTCTTCAAATAGTTTCATTGAAACGTAGTCGCCTGCAGCATGACAGATATCGCGCGATTCCTTGTAGGAAGCACGTGCGTCATATTCTCCGGCCAGATCAGCCTCCAGAACTTCCTTGACGTTTTGCCCAATGCGCAAGGGTGCCAGCGTCTGGAGATTTGGATGGCCTTCAAGAAAGATGATACGAGCGACAAGCTTGTCGGCATGGTTCATCTCTTCGATGGATTCCGCGCGCTCCTTCTTGGCAAGCTTGATATAGCCCCAATCCTCAAGAAGACGATAATGAACCCAATATTGATTGACCGCGCCGAGTTCGAGGAACAGTGCCTCGTTAAGCCGCTCGATGACTTTTATGTCGCCTTTCAAGTTCCGCTCTCCTGTTATCTTCATGAAATTTCTTCAGACGCTTCATAAAATCGCATATCTCGTCTTCCGTCGAGTGACGACGAGCGTGATATTCTTCAGTGGTCTGAATGATAATATCGACAACGTTTGGAAAGCAGCCACAGCAGCGACCGCGTTTGGACATAGCGTGATAGACCTTGGCCGGTACGATCAACTGCCAACAGTCCTCATCAAGGAACTCGTTGATGACGTCCTTGATTTCCTTGTCAGTAATGTAGTTGCAACTGCAGACAAGCACGGCACTATTCCAAACATGACATTTCAGCTCCTATTTTCTGCCAAAAGAGGATGATGAGTGTCAAGAAAAATCGACGCGTCATTTATTGACGGGTTTGTGAAGTCTATCGCCCAACGCGAAGGCATCACGAAACGCATTTCGAAGGCCGCAACGGGATCAGTTGTCTGCATCTTTGGAGCGGGATCAAAGTGCCAATAAACAACCCTCCTATATCTGCTGTGTGGTGAAAAGCCTGACTTGACCCCGCCCTTCAATGGAAATTTCGTCCTTTTGGCATGATGCGCACCGTGTCGGTCAGATCTTCTCGATCATCCTCGTGATTGATCATAAGGCGACTTTTCTTTTTCTGGCGTTGATCGAATGTGGGCTGCAAGGCTTCATCGGCGCGTGGTGAAGCTGCGAAGCGGCGTGCTTCTCGTTGAAGCAGGCCGAGCATGGGCGTCATGTCCTCAATGTGTTCGACCACGGTATGAATGACGCCATTTGCATTTTGTAGCTTGCCATGGATTTTGACGAGACGTGCCCCCATCACGACGGCACGATACTGATCAAAGATCTTTCGCCACACGATCGCATTGGCCACACCTGTCTCGTCTTCCAATGTGATAAAGACCACGCCCTTTGCAGACCCCGGTCTTTGTCGAACCAGAACGAGACCCGCTATCGTGACCCGGCGACCTGTCTTTATTTTCTCGAGATCGACATTGCGTGTCACGCCCATTTTCCAGAACTCTTCTCTCAGGAACGTCGTCGGATGGGCTTTGAGCGAGAGAGAAAGATAGCGGTAGTCTTCGACCACTTCCTCGCCAGGAGCCATGATCGGCAGCTTGGACTTCGGTTCGGGGCGCAATTCATCCGCGCCGATCCCTTCAAAGAGCGGAAGCCGATCGTCTGGCTTCTTCTCGTCGAGCCCTCTTACTGCCCAAAGGGCCTGACGGCGCGACAGACCGATAGACCCGAAGGCATCAGCATCCGCGAGGCGTTCGATCTGGCCTTTATCGAGGCGAGCGCGCATCCATAGATCGCGGATCGAACGATAGCCCTGGCCGCGATTTTCGACGAGGCGGTTCATGTCAGGTTCGGACAGGCCCTTTACCTGGCGCAAACCAAGGCGAACCCCTTTTGTCGTGCGAATGACCCCGCGCATGCTGGCATGGCGGGGATGGATGTTATCAGGATGGAATGAGGCTTCCTCCAGAAGGCAATTCCAATCGGACGCATTGATATCGACCGGCAGGATTTGCACGCCATGCTCGCGTGCGTCACGCACCAGCTGTGATGGCGCGTAAAATCCCATAGGCTGAGAATTCAAAAGGGCGGCACAGAACACATCTGGATAGTAGGCTTTGATCCAGGATGAGGCATAGACGAGCAACGCGAAGGATGCGGCATGGCTTTCGGGAAAGCCATATTCACCAAACCCCTGTATCTGTCGAAAACACTGTTCGGCAAAGTCGCTCGGATAGTGGTTCTTGACCATTCCATTGATGAACTTCGTTTTGAAATCCTTGATGGTTCCGGTTCTTTTGAACGTTGCCATGGCGCGCCGCAACTGATCGGCTTCGGCCGGCTGGAAACCTGCTGCCTTGATGGCGATTTCCATCGCCTGCTCTTGAAATAGCGGAACGCCAAGCGTTCTTTTTAAAACCCCTTCCAGAATGGGGCTCGGATATTTGATAGGGATGTTTTTTCTTCGGTCTTCCCGTCGCTTCAAATAAGGATGGACCATGTCACCCTGGATGGGGCCAGGCCTGACGATCGCCACTTCAATCACAAGATCATAAAATTCACGGGGCTGAAGTCGCGGCAGCATACTCATTTGCGCCCGGCTTTCGATCTGGAACGTACCGACCGTATCTGCGCGGCAGATCATGTCGTAGACAGGACCTTGATCCGAATGGGTCGTATTTCCAAAATTGGAAAGAGATTTCCGAACTCCGTAGTGGCTTTCCAATAGGCTAAGCGCTCGCCTGAGACAGGTCAGCATGCCCAAGGCAAGAACATCGACCTTGAGGATCTTCAGATTGTCGAGGTCATCCTTATCCCATTCGATCATGTAACGATCCGGCATAGCTGTATGCATGATCGGTACGATCTCATCCAGTCGGTCGCGGGTAATGACGAAACCGCCGACATGTTGCGTCAAGTGACGAGGAAATTCGAGCAGCTCCGATGCATAGTTCAAGACGTTTCTCGTGGTTCGATCGGTCATATCGAGACCGGCGGCACCGGCTTCGCGCTCTGAAAGCTTGTCGTCCGACCACCCCCAGACAAGGCTGCCGATAGCAGATTGCACATCCTCGGAGAGACCGAATGCCTTGGCGACTTCCCGCCCCGCGGAGCGCGTACGGTAGCTCGTAACGGCTGCCGTCAAGCCGGCATGCTCTTTGGAATATCGCTTGTAGATGTACTTGATTACGTCCTCGCGCCTCTCGTGCTCGAAGTCGACATCGATGTCAGGCGGTTCGTCACGGTCTCGGGAGATGAAGCGGTCAAACAGTAGGCTATGTTTATCAGGAGCAACCTCTGTCACTTCAAGACAATAGCAGACTGTGGAATTGGCGGCAGAGCCTCGTCCCTGGCAGAGGATCTTCTCCTTATAACGTGCATGTTGCACGATCCTGTAGACGGTCAGAAAATAGGAGGCGTAATTCTTCTCTGCGATGAGATTGAGCTCGTAGACTAGCTTTTCTCTGATCTCATCGGGGACTTTGCCTGCGAAGCGCTTTCTGGCGCCGGCCCAGGTCAGTTTTTCGAGTGTTTCTTGCGGCGTTTCGCCCGGATCACTCTCTGGCGGATAGTTATGCGAGAGTTCGTCGAGCGAAAATTTCAGCCGTTCGAAAAAGCGGCCGGTATTATCGATGGCCTGAGGATAGTCTCGAAACAATCGGATCATCTCTCGGCCGTCTTTCAAGTGGCGCTCGCCATTTGAGGCTAAAAGGAAGCCCGCCTGTGCAATCGGGACGTGCTCGCGGATGGATGTAACGACGTCGGCAAGCGGTCTGCGATCGGTATGATGATAAAGCGCCTGGTTCGTAGCAAGCAGAGGTACATGCGCGCGTGCGGCGAGCGTCGCAAAAAAGGCAAACAGATAGCGGTCCCGACCATCATATGCAGGCGTGAGTGCCAGATACAGCTTGTTGCGAAACAGTCTGCTCCAGTTTGAAAGGCAATCTACAAACCTGTCTTCTTCTTCCTTGTGACCGATGATCGAGGTGGGAGCGATGACCGCGAGCATCATCTCATGCCCCCATTCCAAAAGGTCATTCTCGTAGAGCAGGCAATCGCCTTTCTCCGCACGCAGATTGCCGGCGCTGAGCAATCGGCACAGATTGCCCCACCCCTTCCGATTTTCCGGAAAGGCCAGGATGTCTGGCGTCTGGTCGCAAAATACAAGACGAGCCCCGGGTTGGAAGGCAATCGGATCAAAAACCGGCTGCTCCAACTCCTCTTTCGTGAGGAGACCTGCCTCCTTGCGCTCATACTTCTTGAGAATGACCTTCGCTTGCGCATGGGCTCTTACAACGCCCGCTACGGAGTTGCGATCGGCAATCCCGATCCCGGAGAGCTTCAGGGCTGCCGCCTGAATGATCATTTCCTCGGCTTTGGATGCGCCTTCAAGAAAGGAAAAATTCGTTCTGGCGCCAATCTCGTAATAGGCAGGCATCATACGAAGAAGCCATGGACATACCATGTCGGCTCTGTATTTTCATACAAGCCTTCGCGGTAAATCCAGAGCCTGTGGCCCTCCTGATCTTCAACGCGGAAATAATCGCGTTCGGCGTTGGCTCGCTCATCGAGCCACCATTCCGAGGTAATGCGTTCCGGTCCCTCACTCTTGAGGATCTTGTGGCTGATCCTTCGCCAGCGGAACATGCTGGGCGCGCCGTCTGGAACTTCGGCTGCAAAGGCATCGACCCTTTCAGGGTGATCGAGCAAACGAACCGGCCGATCGATATGAGGAAAAACCAATGGCTTTTTGGATAGATCGGCTGCGGCAAGGGCGTCCATGGCAGCCACCGCCACAACGGCGGATTCGGGAACATGGCTCTCCCGAAGGTCATAGGTTTTCAGACAGTCCCGTCCTAAGCGGGCCGTGACCTTATCGATAAAGGCGGCCAACGACGCCTGTCCCTGGCGGTCACCTTCAAAATCATCTTGAACATTTTGAAAGAGGTCATGATGTTTGACATTCAGCCTTAGGGTCTCAAAACCATACCCGGCATCCATGTCGTCCTGAATCGCGTTCAGCCTCTCGGAGAAAAGCGAGGTTATGCGATCTTCTTCTCGCAATGGACGCGACGCGCCGGCTGAAATTCTAAAAACTCGGCCATCTACTCTGAAGAGCACGAGTTCGAACACACGGCCTCCAAGCCCTTTAGCTTCCAGCGATGGTTTCAAGGCCGCGGCAATCTGCCGTGTTATATCCAGGATAACCTCAACTGTTCCGACCGGCTCGGCAAGACGCCGCTCCGCAGACAAGGGTGCGACAGGAAGACGTGGGGACAAGGGCTCTTCATCAAGGCCGAGCACTCTGTCGAGACGCAAAAGAACTTCGAGGCCGAAGCGGCGTGCCAGTGAGGCGCGGGGAAGATGAAGGAGATCGCCGATATGCTTGAGGCCAAGCTTACGCAACGCCGCCAGGGTGGGTTCTTCCAAACGAAGAGCCGCAACGGAAAGAGGCGCTGCCGTTTCTTCGATAGCGTTATCTTCGATAATACCCCCATGGCCAAAGCGTGCCGTGGCAAAAGATAATGCGGCGGAAGAGGAAATCGCTCCACGCACATCGAAACCCATCTGGAAAAGGCGCGTGAGAATATTGTCCAGCATCGCTTTTTCGCCGCCGAAAAGATGGCTGCAGCCAGTGATATCAAGGAACAGGCCATCCTTCCCATCGATGGAAACAAGCGGCGTATAACGATCGCACCAATCGGCAATGGCTTCCAGCAGCCGCCGATTGGCTGCCGCATCCTCCTCATGCAACGCAATATGGGGGCATATGGCTCGTGCTTCTGTCACGCCTTGGCCTTTGCGAAGGCCGATCAACTCTGCCTTTTCATCCAGCGCCGTCAGTCTCAGCGCATTATCCTGCGGTCCAAAGCAGACGATCGGCGCAGCATCAGGCCGTCCGGTCAAGCGCCACGACAGACCCCATTGTGCGCGGCATATCCTGTCTGTCGCCAGATGCGGAAAGGCGAGAGCCAGGATACGTTGCGCGTTCTTCCGGAAAAGCTGACATGCTTGAGGGGCGGTGAGCGAGGAACCGGCGATCATGGGAACTCCATTCCAGAATAAAAGAAAGAGGAGCGGGATTGCGGCTCTTTTCCAGGATGACACGAAAGAGCGGATGGCCGATGCTGCCTTGAAGAAAGGCGCCGTTTGGCAAGGGGCGCAGGCTCGAAGGCATTGGTGAAAGCGAGAAGCGGAACTGCGTGCTGCCGGCCTCTTCCTCTCCGGCTTGCCTCAAAAGAAAAATTGGTTTGCCCGCCTGCTTTGCCCGCAGGCTGAGGCGGCGGCTTTCGGTGAGACCGAAATTTTTCGGATTGCCGGCAACCTCCAGAACCGTGCTTTGAAAGACGCCGCCTTCCAAGGCTGCCTCGGAAATCCAGAGAGCCTCTTCGATATGGCGAGCCCTAGCATGGAAGAACCGAGCAGGATGCAAACCATAGGTCTGCTGCAGCCCGACGACATAAGGAAAACCTGCTTCCAAGGAGGAAATCCTGTCCGTGATCCATAAGATAGGGCAGGAGGTTCGGCTGTGTTCTAATTGCGCGTCCGCCAATGCAATGATTGCCAGCACGAAGCCAATGCCTGCACCGGCATCTCGAAATCGATCGGTCCTGATTTCCGTCACTGCATCAAGAGGCAGCCCGCCATCCAAGGCTTCATCAAGATCGGTCAACCCCAAGGCAAGCCGTTCGCGTTTGCTGCGGTCTTGATCATGCGAAACGGCCTCGGCCAAAGCCTGTCGCCGTGCCGCTTCGATTGCCGGCGCGGGTTTTCCCTCCAGCCTTGCAATGGTTTCGCGAAGCGCAAAAAGCTGCGCGCGCGCCAAGGCCGCATCTGCCATGACGATCACTCCAGAAGCTTGTGTTCTTGTTATGTTCTTATGGATTCCAGAGGAGGGCCGAAGAGTCAACAGGACTCATTTGCGATTTTGAGACAGGCTTTGATTCCACTCTCGAAAAATCTTCTCAAACGGCTTATATGCGCCTGAACGAAAGGATGTGAAATGGCTGTGATGGACCAAAGCGAAGATTGGCGCGATCGCTATTCGCCGACGCTGAAAACCTTCGAATCTTTGGCAATGGAGGCCTATAGCCACCTACCGGAAGAATTTAGGGCGCTCACCACCAATCTGACGATCGAGATCGAAGATTTTCCAGACGACGATGTTTTCGAGGATATGGGGCTTGAGACGCCGTTCGATCTTCTGGGGTTGTTTGAAGGCCGTGGACTTTCCGAACGATTTACCGTCGAAACAGGAGAAATGCCCAATCGTATTCGCCTTTATCGGCGACCCATCCTCGATTATTGGGCAGAGCATGAGGAAACTCTGGGCGATATCATCACCCATGTCCTTATCCATGAAATAGGCCATCATTTCGGACTGAGCGATGCGGATATGGAGCGCATTGAAGCAAGCGCCGAAGAAATGAGCGATCGCCAGACATAAAGTTTGGCGATTTTCATGGCTCTAATTCGCTGTATTTGAGCCGATCGGCTGTGTGTTTGCTATTGCTCCGACAGCTTCATGTCCGGATGATAGTCCTTGCCTTCCACGTCCTTGACGATGGCCTGTGCTGCAATGATCTGGCCGGTATTGGCATTGAAGGTCACGGATGGCGAGCCTGACAAAGACCAGCCTTTATTGAGGGCTGCAGTGATGCGATGGCAAAAGCTTGCATCATCGGGACCGGTCAGGAGGCGATAGAGCTTCATGGCATTTTTCCTTGCGCTTGACGACGCGCTTTGATCAGCTGTGCTTTATGAACGAGAGCCTGCGCTTGAACAAGATGCAGGCGCTCCACCATTTTTCCGTCGATCTCAATGACGTTGAGGTCTTCTGCTTCCGGCCTTGCAAAGGCTGCGATAATGTCTTCGGCCTCACGGATACCTTGTTCGTCCAATCCAAAAGTTTGGTTTGCCGCTTCGATCTGAAGGGGATGAATCAGCATTTTGCCGTTAAAGCCCATCGCCTTGCCTTGCCGGCATTCCGCTTCAAAGCCGGCCTCGTCCTTGAAATCATTGAAAACGCTGTCGATGATGTCGAGACCGTAAGCACGCGCCGCCAGCAGGGTCTGCATCATCCAGCTGCTCAGATAGTCACGGCCGGGCAGCGGCATTACGCCGGTTTCCTTGCGCAAATCGTTGAGGCCGATCACAAAGCAATCGAGCCTTGATTGGCGGGTGCGGCCCGTTTCGGCAATAGCGGCTGCGTTCAAGATCCCTCGGGCCGTCTCGATCATGGCCCAAATGCGCAGGTCGTCTGGTGCATCGCGGTCCGACAGGTTGTCAATCAGAGCAAGAACGCTTTGCGGCTCGCTTACCTTTGGCAGAAGCACGGCATCGGGACAAAGTTGCGTCACGAGATCGATGTCGGCTCGGGCAAAAGGGGTGTCTAAGGCATTGATGCGAATGATCCGCTCTTTGTCGGGCAGCGGCTGTTCTGCAAAGAAGGTCTTTAAATTTTCGCGTGCCTCTTCCTTTTTGGAGGGAGCAACAGAATCTTCGAGATCAAAGATGATCGCATCGCAGTCCAGCGTGGTGAATTTTTGCAAAGCTCGCTTGTTGATGGCAGGGACGCACAAGACGGAACGGCGCAGGCGAGAGGGACGAAAAGGATCTATGCTGCTCATCACGAATTTGTGCCAAGCTTTGTGATGACTGGCAAGACAACAAAAAGCCATCCTCATCTTGCACCCATGGCTTTGAAGGACCACATTCACTTCCGAAGAAAGGGTCTCACTACCATGCAGAACATACGTTCCATCTTTCTCGCGCTCGTTGGCATCGCTGTTTTTGCAGCTCTTGCGCTCGTTACATTTTCCGTAACGCTGACGGTCGGTGCTGCTTTGACAGTCCTCATGGCCATGCGGGCGCTGTCGCTCAAGGCTAAGCCAGCGCCGATCCGCGCGACGGTGAGAAAGAATGGTCATCGCCAGCAAGGCAATATGCGCGTCTGGAACGACGGTCGCGGCACCATTATCGATCTTTAAGGTGCTCTGAGCTGTTCATCAGAGGGCAGGCTTAATTCCGGCCTGCCACGAATCATGCTCGCTCTGTCTGAAGCCAGGCAGATTCTCCTTCATTTCCAGCAGAAACTGGACTAAATGCTCTTCTATAAGAAGCTTATTTTGGAATCCGGAGATTACCATGGAGAAGTTTACCAAGCTGACGGGCGTTGCAGCGCCTCTGCCGGTCGTCAATGTCGACACCGATATGATCATTCCGAAGGATTACCTGAAGACGATCAAGCGCACCGGCTTGGGAAAAGGGCTTTTTGCTGAAGCTCGCTATCTGGAGGATGGTTCTCCAAATCCAGATTTCGTTTTGAATAAGCCTGCCTATCAAAATGCCAAGATCCTGGTTGCCGGAGATAATTTTGGCTGCGGTTCCTCGCGCGAGCATGCGCCATGGGCTTTGCTCGATTTCGGAATTCGCTGTGTGATCTCCACCAGCTTCGCCGATATTTTCTATAATAACTGTTTCAAGAACGGTATCCTGCCAATCAAGGTCAGCCAGGAAGAGCTCGACAAGCTGATGGATGATGCCTCGCGCGGTTCAAACGCTGTGTTGACCGTCGATCTGGAAAATCTGGAAATCACCGGCCCGGATGGCGGCTCGATCCGTTTTGAGCTTGATGCGTTCAAGCGCCACTGCTTGCTGAACGGCCTGGACGATATTGGCCTGACGCTTGAAAAGGCCAATTCCATTGACGCATTTGAAAAGTCGAATCAAGCAAATCGGCCTTGGGCGGCCTGATTGAGGCTCAAGCAGTAAACTATTGCTTTTTTCTCAAGAAAACTTTACGGCATGACCAAACGGGGCAATCGCTTTCATCGGCGGTTGCCTTCCTTTTTTGGACGTAAAGGCTTGGCCTTGCTGCAGAGTAATCGAGATCTCGGAAAAAGTGCGGCTCCTGTACGCTGGATGACAGGTTTGTCGGCTCTCTCCGTCTTTTCTCTTTCCCGACTGCGTCTGCCTTATGCATCGGTGTTGGTGCTTGCCAGTCTTGTCGCACTGCTCAGCCTTGCGCCACTCGGCTTTATCGGCTGGATCACCTATGATGTAGGCTGGGAAACGGTCAAAGAGCTGGTTTTTCGTCCTCGCGTCGGCGATCTTCTGGTCAACACATTCCTTCTCGAAGCGCTGAGCATACCGCTCTCGATCCTCATTGCCGTTTCGCTTGCCTGGCTCACGGAAAGAACCGATATCCCCTTTGCGCGCCTCTGGGCTTGGCTCGCTGTTGCGCCGCTCGCCGTTCCGGCTTTCGTGCACAGCTACGCCTGGGTCAGCCTCGTTCCGGGCATGCACGGGTTGACGAGCGGCGTTTTCGTCTCCGTTCTTGCCTACTATCCGTTTCTTTATTTGCCTGTTGCGGCCGCGCTGCGCCGGCTCGATCCGGCTATAGAAGATGCCGCCGCTTCTCTTGGTTTGGGACCATGGGCGGTTTTCTTTCGCGCCGTTCTACCACAGCTTCGGCTTGCGATTTGTGGCGGCTCGCTTCTGATCGGGTTGCACCTTCTGTCCGAATACGGCCTCTATGTGATGATCCGGTTCGATACGTTTGCCACGGCAATCGTCGATCAGTTTCAATCGGCATATAACAGCCCGGCCGCCAATATGCTGGGCGGCGTTCTCGTTGCCTGCTGCCTTCTGTTGCTCGGCCTTGAAATCTTGCTGCGGGGCAATGAGCGCTATGCCCGGGTCGGCTCGGGGGCGGCCCGGCCTGCCGATCGGCGCCGCCTTGGATTTTTTACTTTGCCTGCCCTCCTGCTTCCGATCCTGCTGGCGGCCCTGACACTAGGTGTTCCCTTCGTCACGCTGGCGCGCTGGCTCTATCTAGGTGGTGCGGCTATCTGGCAGGCCGATATGCTCGGCAGTTCGTTTTTGCAGACGATCATCCTGGCTTTGGCGGGTGGGATATTGGCGACCATTGCCGCGGCACCCATGGCCTGGCTTTCTGTGCGGGCGCCGGGACGGTTCCAGCGAATCCTCGAAGCTTGCCATTACTATGTCGGCTCCTTGCCGGGCGTCGTTGTTGCCCTTGCGCTTGTTACGGTCACTGTTCGCCTCTTCCTACCGCTCTATCAGACCTTTGCAACGTTGCTGATCGCCTATGTCATGCTGTTTTTGCCGCGTGCCATGGTGGGTTTGAGAGCCAGTATTGCCCAGGCCCCAGTCGAACTGGAACGTGCCGCGATGGCGCTGGGGCGCACGCCGGCTCAGGCGGTGCGACAAGTCACCATGCGACTGGCCGCGCCTGGTGCCGCCGCCAGTATTGCCCTGACGGCGCTCGGGATTACCAACGAATTGACGGCGACGCTCATGCTTTCTCCCAATGGTGTTGAAACGCTCGCCACGCGCTTCTGGTCGCTGACGAGCGAAATCGATTATGTGTCGGCGGCACCCTATGCCACTTTAATGGTGGTCCTATCCTTGCCGCTGACCCTTCTTCTTCATGCGCATTCAAAACGGACAGCCGGCCAATGACTGCATCATCCCATCAGGGCTTGCTTCTCAAGATTGAGAATGTCAGCAAGAATTACGGCCCTGTCAAAGCGCTGCGCTCGATCTCGCTCGACGTGCCGGCTGGCAGTCGTACTGCGGTCGTCGGTCCCTCGGGTTCGGGCAAAACGACGCTGTTGCGCATTATCGCCGGCTTTGAGCGGCCGGATGAAGGCAGTATCATGCTGTCGGGCGATTATCTGGCGCGGGGCGCTTCCGTCGTTCCGGCCCATAAACGCGGGATCGGCATCGTTTCTCAGGATGGTGCGCTTTTCCCGCATTTGAGCATTGCGCAGAACATCGCTTTTGGTTTCGAGCGGGGTGCGCCCGATCGCGACCGTCGTGTGCTTGAGCTTCTCGAAATGGTCGAGCTGGACCCGAGCATGCTGTCGCGCCGACCGCATGAGCTTTCGGGCGGTCAGCAACAACGTGTCGCCTTGGCGCGCGCGCTCGGTAGAAAACCGAGATTGATGCTGCTTGACGAGCCATTTTCGGCTCTTGATACCGGTCTTCGCGAAAATATGCGTAAAGCGGTCTCCCGCGTTCTGCAGGCTGCCGGGATAACCGCCATTTTAGTGACCCATGATCAAACAGAGGCTCTCTCCTTTGCCGATCAGGTCGCCGTGCTGCGGGAAGGGCGCCTCATTCAGGCCGGTTCTCCTCAAGTCCTCTACCTGAAGCCCTGCGACCGCGAAACCGCGCTTTTCCTTGGTGATGCCGTTCTTTTGCCGGCTATTGTCCGCAATGGCATAGCCGATTGCGCCCTTGGCCGCGTGGCTGTCGATACCACGCGTCAGGGGAAGGTGGAGATCATGCTGCGGCCGGAGCAGATCAGGGTTCGCACGGACCGTAGCACACCAGGCTATGCCGGCCATGTCGTCGACGTTGAATTCGGCGGTTCGGTCTGTACAGTCGCTGTGGCATTACAAGGCGTTGCGCTTCCGCCGATCTTGATCAAAACCTCAAGCGTCGCGCTTCCATCTCCCGGCGATCAGGTCCAGCTCGATATTGCCGGCAAGGCGCATGTCTTTGAAGGCCGATAACGCCCTCAAGCTCTTTTATGGCGATCGACGCTCAAGGTTTGCGACGTCCAATCGCGCCTGATGATCTAGCGCCATAACGATTCGCCCTGGCTGGAAATGGTCGAGGCTGCCCAATCGCCTGGTGCTTCTCAGGCGATCTGTTTGATGTCCTCATCCGCCGCTTTGCCGAGCCAGCCGCCGCTGAATCCGGCCCGCTGCAAACCGGTTTTGATTGCCTCCGATCCGCGCATCAGCTTCCACAGGAAATCATTGCGTGCATTTTCGACTGAGACGACAAGCAGCCCCTGGTCGATCGCTACCGTTCGATCGTCAATCCAGCCTTCTGGCAGTGTTGTCTTTATCGTCGGATTGAAGCCACCCGGAAATTGACCGTTCATCAAAAGGTTTGGATAGGTCTCGATGATCGTCTGGGTGCCCTTCAGCGCAGCGTCGCGGTCGAAGGGCAGGCTTGCTAAAGCGCACCATGGTGCCAGCGTACCGTCGTCGGGACCGTTTGGAGCCCCACGAGCCGAATAACCGAAGAAGCGGATTTTCCGATTTCCCCGCACCCGGTGCAGAGGCGAAGGACCATCACAAGCCGATAGGCCCCAGACATTGCTGTTATAGCCAACGAAGCCCTTTGGATTGCGCTCTGCGTAATCGCGTTGCACGGCGATGGCTTGTTGCGTGTTGCGGAAATAATCCCAATCATGCGCCGCCATCTGCTGATCCTGCAGATCGCGAAAATCGATCCATGCATGCGAGAAAAGATGGATGAAAAGCGGACCGGCATCGAGGTAAGGCTTGCCGCCAAATTCTCGCCATCGGTAGCTGGTCGTAAACGCCCTGTAGCTTGACGATGGAATGGGATGTGTCGGCGAGCCAAGCGCCAGCACATAGAGCAAGATCGCTTCGTCATAGCCTTCGTAACGCCAGCGCAGGAAGCCGCTCGCGGGCTTCCAGCCCATGGCAATCAGCTGCCCCTTGTTCAGTGCCCATTGCCAATCGACCCTCTCGTAGAGGAATCGCGCTGTCTCGCGGATATCTTCTTCACCTTCATCGGTGAAATATTCGGCCGCCGTCAAAACGCCTGCTATCAACAATGCGGTATCGATCGTTGAAAGCTCGCTGTTCCAGGCCCGATGACCGGTATCCATATGCAGGAAGTGATAGTAAAAGCCGCGATATCCGCTCGCGTGCCGTTCCTTGCCCTGGTGCGAATTGGCAAAGAAGTTCAGCGTCGTACGCACGATTTCCGCCGCCGCTTCCCGTGTCATCCACCCGCGCTCCACCGCAACTGGATAAGACGAGAGAGCAAATCCCACCGCAGCAATGCTGCACGGTACGTTCTTGAACGAAGTATCCGGCACAAGGCCGTTTTCCTTGTTCGTATAGGTCAAGAAATATTCGAAGGCAGACCGCTGTAGTCGATCTACCATGGCCTCCTCGCTTACCATCTCGCCCCTCGGTATTGCCATTGCATCGATGTTTTTCATAATGTCCGCCTCCCCCAAGACAAGTCAAACTATGTTGAACCTGAGTCGTGAATAGAAGGTTTCCGTTGCGCGGAGCATGACGCGCTGACGTGGATGTAGTGAATAAATGACTTATTGCAGGTTTTTAGGCCTATTCCCGGCACTTAGAAAGCCGGTATCTCTGGGGGCATCGCAGGAGCGAGTGGCATGCGGAACGCAAAGCAGGTCTGCGTCATGGTCGACGTGACATCGATCGTGCCCCGATGGGCTTGAGCAATCTGCTGCGCGATATGAAGCCCCAGTCCGAGGCCCGACCCCGCCTGTTTTGAGCCGCCGCGTCGAAAAGGCAAGAACAGGGTTTTGATGTTTTCAGGAGAAATGGCCTCTCCGCGATTCATCACGGCAATTTCAAGATGGCTGGCTGATGTCGAGGCCCGGACAGTGATCGGTTCGTCCTTGGCCCCGTGCGTCAGGGCGTTGGAGACAAGGTTGGAAAGCATCTGCGCAAGGCGCTGATGATCGGCTGCAACAGGCTGCGCAAGATCGATGTCCATGACGATATTGGCCTTGGGATTCGCAGCATGCAGCTCATCGACGATCTGCGACAGAGTTTGCCTCAAATCCGCAGATTGAATATCCAAGCCTATGCCATCGCCGAACCGCGTGCGGGCAAGATCCATGATGTTGTTGACGAGGCCCGACATGCGGGTGAGGCTCGCTCCCATCAATGCCAGAATTTGCGGGCTACGCTCTTCGACCCACCCCTCGCGCATGATGCGCTTGAGGCCAGCATCAAGAGCCGCCAGCGGGTTGCGCAGGTCATGACCAAGTACCGCGATGAAATATTCTCGCAGTTCGCCCAATTCACGCGCATCCGCCAGCAGCGTTTGCGTTGCCACGAGACGTGGGCTCGCATCGAGATGCTGGCCGATCAACTCTGCAAACAGATTGAACGTGGCAAGGACCTGTGGATTGTTGACCTGAGCGGGGTTGGCATCAATCGCGCAAAGCGTCCCAAAGATTTCACCATTGGCAAGAAAGATTGGAACCGCAATGTAACTGCGAAGCCCGTAGATTCGTGGCGTATGATGATTGCAATAGACAGGATCGGTATGGGCATCGTCAAAGGCAACTGCCTGTCCGAAAGCTCGAACCTGGCTGCAAAGTGTGCTTTCCAGAGGCAATTCGTCGCCGGGTTTCAGGCCGAAACTGACATGATCAAGAACCTTGCATGCGATCCAGCGCTTTTCGGTAACCCTTGCAACTGCTGCAAATCCCATTCCCGTCATCTGCAGCACGACGTTCAAAATCGTCGCGACAGCTTCAATTCCGTCGACGCATGCAATATCGGCGGCAACTTCTTCCGGATAGAGATCGGCGTTCTGCCGTTCTGCCTTCACTAGAGCACTTGAGAGTGAGGCTATGACTTCCGCATTTTCGAGCGCAACGGAGGCGGCCTCTGCAAGAGCCTCCAGAACTTCGATTTCCCACTCGCTCGGGACGAATTTCTGAGACCAATAAGCGCCAATCGCTCCGAGAGGGTTTTCCGTCCGTATTGGCGCCATGGCCATGGCCTGGACGAAGGTATCGCGGTAGAATTCATATGGGACGCGTTCGTCCTGACTGATGTCAGGGATGATAACCGTCTGCTGATTGAGCATTGCCCAGCCGCTCACACAGGAGGCCATGGGAAAACGCCTGCCTTTCCACAACGGCTTGATGGCGTCTTCCTCCACATAGTTGCAAAAATCGCCGTCTCGAAGGACGACCGTAATGCCTTCGCAACCGATCAGTGAACGTGCGGTCGATCTGATTTTTCCAACGACATCGCAGGCCGTGCGTGCTCGTGCGATGTCGGCGATCGCACGTGTCAGGCTCGCCAAAGGCGTCGAAGGCTTTTCTGCTTGCTGCATGGGATGCCAATCTCGTTCCTATACCGCGAAACGATGGCTATGTGCGTCACGGATATGTCTAATGTCGCAGATATCCGCTCTTTAGCAAGGGAAACTTAGAAAGGCTCACTGCCACTGGCAAACACATCACGGTCGTAAATTCAAAATGGCTATATCAGTCAAACCAGTTTGACCACACTTAACTACTTTAGGGAATTTTTCTGTGCGACCTGAGAGATAGGTGACAAATCGTACCGGAGACATGGGTTACACTTTCCGACTTTATCGGGAGGTGTAGATGCCGTGGAGAGAGACTTCGGTCATGGATGAGCGTCTTCGATT